>CADBTD010000146.1 GCA_902797535.1 uncultured Ruminococcus sp.
ACCTGTATGGCGGCATTTGTGCTTGCAAAGTGCAAGTTCCCCGGTGACAAGATACTCAACAAGATAATAGTTATCGCACTTCTGTTCCAGTCGCAGGCAACATGGATAATGCAGTTCCTTGTATATTCCAAGATGCATATAATCGACACATACTGGGTGCTGATACTTCCGTACATAGCAACGGCTATGAACCTTTACCTTATGCGTCAGTCGATGTCTACCATACACGATGCTATGGTAGAAGCGGCAAAGGTAGACGGTGCGGGACTTTTCAGGATATGCTGGCAGATAGTTGTTCCCAACCAAAAGCCCGCTATCATGACCATCATAATATTCGCATTCCAGCAGGCATGGAACTTGAACGGCGGCTCGGTAATATATTCCGAGGAGTACAAGACGCTCCCCACGATAGTACAGCAGATCTCGCTTGCGGGACTTGCACGTCAGGGCGTTACCTTTGCTTCGGCTGTACTTCTCCTGATCCCTCCGCTGGTCGTATTCCTCATAGCACAGGGCAACGTCATGGAGACCATGGCAAACTCCGGTATGAAGGACTGATCGGCGTATGTTCGTAATTTTATCAACGACTATAAAGGAAACAGGTGATATACAGTGGATGCAATGAAAAATTCCGTAAGGAAGCTCGTAAGTCTGTCCTTAGCGGCGTGTACGGCACTTACAATGTCGGTCACTGCGTTCGCAGATGAGCCTTACGAATCATATAACTACGACAACTGGGACGAGGCTATCCCCTCGCAGTCGGGCTATACCGTTCAGAAAACGGTAAACGGCACCGACATGGGGCTTGACAGGCTCTCAGACCCGGCAGACGAGCTTTATTTCAGCGAAAACGCTTCGGTATCGCTGAATGAAGCAAAGGATGTATTTGTCTATAACGACAGCGAGATATGGGTAGCTGATACGGGCAACAACAGGATACTGAGGCTCGACACAGACTACAATATCACGGGAAGATACTATTATGTAACGGGTGAATCAGAGTCGGGTGCGGCAAAAAGCCCCGACGGAACAGGCACAGCCTTCAATTCGCCCCAGGGACTTTATGTAACGAAAAGCCCTTCGACAGGCCTTGAGACGATATACATAGCAGACTATGAAAACTCAAGAGTAGTGCGTGCCAGTGTATCAGGCCCGACAGAGCTTACTCTTGAAAAGGAGTTTTTAAGACCCGAGGAATCGCTTTACAACTCGACTACATACAACCCCACAAAGGTCATAGCAGACGGTGCGGAGAATGTGTATGTCATAGTAAAGTCGGTCAATACCGGTTCGGTGCAGTTCTCGCCCGACGGTGAGTTCATGGGATATTACGGTGCCAACAGAGTTGAAGTTACCGCAAAGGTCATCGCACAGAGGTTCTGGAGAAAGATAGCTTCAAACGAACAGATAAGAGGTATGCAGAGAAACGTACCTATAGAGTATGTAAATTTCGACATTGACAATGAAGGATTTATCTACACTGTTACGGAAGCGCCCGTAAACACCGATGCGGTAAAGAAGATCAATGCTGCGGGATATAATATATGGAACAACGCATTGGGCGACGATTATGTATTCGGTGACCATACCGAGGCGGTATGGGACATGGCCACAAACAAGACCTATGCAACAAGGCTTACCGATATAGCGGTAAACGAACAGGGCATAATAAACGTTCTCGACTTTGAAACGGGCAGAGTTTTCCAGTATGACAAGCTGTGCAATCTTATCTGCATATTCGGTACAAAGACATCAAACGCAGATCAGAAGGGCGCATTCACTTCGCCCAATGCTGTAGAGACTATCGGAGATACCGTGATAGTGCTGGAGGGTTCAAAGTCACGAAATGACCTTACGGTATTTGAGAGGACGGTATTCGGTGAGGATCTTCACAAGGCATTTTCGTACTTTGACGAAGGTCTTTACGTTGAGGCAGTACCATATTGGAACGAAGTAATAAAGCGTGACGGCGGGTACACATATGCCCATGTAGGTCTCGGAAAGGCAGACCTGAAAAATCACGAATACAAGTCAGCGATGAAGCGCTTCAAGATAGCGAATGACAAGAAGGACTATGACAAGGCCTTTGAGTACTATCGTGAGGAGTGGCTGCAGTCACATTTCACGGGGATAGCTGTTGTCATAGTGATACTGTTCCTGCTGTGGATAGTAAAGTCTGTAATGAGAAGACGAGGCAGGCGTTTCAGAGACCTATTCGGAGGAAACAGGAAAAACAAGAGAGAGGAGGGATCAGATGGACTCAATGTATAATTTTTCCACACTGGGCTGGGTAGCGCACGTTTGCTTTCACCCGACAGAGGGTTTTGAGGACCTTCGCTGGAAAAAGAAGGGCAGTGTAAAGCTGTCGCTGTTCATCGTGCTTCTTCTCTTCATAGCAATGGTGGCAAACAACCGAATGAGAGGATTTCAGTTCAACACCTATTATGTAAAGGTATTCAACGTAGTGCCTGTTATAGTGCAGTCGGTGGTGTACTTTGCGGCGTGGGTGATAGGCAACTGGTGTGTATGCACTCTGCTTGACGGAGAGGGCACTCTCAAAAGGATATGCATTTTTTCGGCATATGCACTTGTGCCGTACATATTATGCACATATGCGGCGGTATTTCTGTCGAACTTCCTTATACTTGACGAAGCCATCTGGCCTGATTTCTTTATGTATCTTGGGCTTGGCTGGTCGGTAGTGCTGATGATATCAGCCATGAAGGCCGCTCATCAGTATTCTATGGCAAAGACGATAGGCTCGATACTGCTGACTCTGGTGGCAATGCTTCTGATACTGTTTCTGGCGATACTTCTTCTGTCGCTGTTCCAGCAGGTGTATGTATTCGTGTACACCCTTTACACAGAGATAATGTACAGAGTACGAGGCTGACGGAAAGGAGAGGTATTTTATGCAGCTGAAGAAATACAAGAAGATACTTACTTTTGCGATGATCCTTTCCATGATCATGCCTCTGGGCACAGCAGCCGCAGATGCATCAGACGAAAGCGCTGAGGCTGATACCGCAGAAGAGATGCTTGAAGAAGATGCTTCCGCAGATGAGGAGTCGGAGGACGACGAGGAAGAGGAAAGCAGCATCAAGAAAAAGGTCGAAATGATAACAGAGCAGGACGCACTTGCGCTGTGTGAAAAGACCGCTGAGAACGACAAGTTCTCTTTATGGCTGGACAAGAAGAACAAGAGGCTGTGCCTTCAGGTAAAAGAGTCGGGCAAATGCTGGTGGACATCACCTTACAATGCCGATGCCGACCCGACAGTGATCGACGAAAAGGGCAGTACCATGAAGGGCGCTCAGTCAAGCATGGCAAAGTCAAGTCTTGCTATAAACGTGGGCGACTTAAGACAGGAAAAGCGTGCCGAGCTTCCTGCTCCCGCTTATTCGTCAAAGTCTGCCGTAAAGTTCAGCACCGAAAACGGCGGTGTTGCCGCAGTTTACAACTATAAGGCGCAGGGCGTTAAGCTGACTGTGCATTATCAGCTCACCGACAGGGGACTTCATATGTTTGTAAGAACAGATGAGATCGAGGAAGCAGACCCCGACAGCCCTGAAGGAAAGGTGCTCACAAAGCTGATGTTCGCACCGTATATGGGTGCGGTATCGCAGGTGGATGATGAGAAGGAGCCTGTTGACGGCGGATACATGATAGTTCCCGACGGAAGCGGCGCACTTATCAGATACAACAACGGCAAAGCAAATTACACAAGCTATCAGCAGAAGGTCTACGGCAGGGATTACACTGCTGTTCCTCTGGTAGCGCCGAGAGTCACCGAGCAGGCATATATGCCTGTTATGGCAACGGTACATGGAAATTCGGGACTTGTGATGATAGCTACCGAGGGTGAGGCAAATGTTTTCTGCAACGCACAGGTAAGCGGTCAGAACAAGCAGGCATACAACAACTGCTGGTTCACCTTTGAAACAAGGAGCATGGACGAATTCTTCATGAGCGGCACCGACTCGAACAAGATAACCGTGTTTGAAAAGTACGGCATAAAGACGCCGCAGTTCGGTGTAGAGTACATACCTGTTGAAGAGGACAGGGAAGTGACTCCCGCAGACTGTGCGGCAGTTTACAGGAATTATCTTGAGACCGACAAGGGTCTTGCGGCGAAGACTGCGGCAGACAGCTCAAAGCTGTACATTGACACCTACGGCGCAGTCCGCAAGAAAGAGTCTATACTCGGTATACCCGTCACTGTGAAGAAAAAGCTGACTTCATTCTCGCAGGCGGGGGACATCGCAGATGAGCTTTACGGCTCGGGTGCAGGCGAGATAGTGATGAACTATAACGACTGGACGAAGAACGATGTCAAGGAGCTCATATCAGTCAAGGCAAAGCCTCTCGGAAAGCTGGGAAGCACATCTGACCTGAAAGATCTGAACAGTGACAAGCTCACAGTTTACGCTACGGTAAACAATTTCAAGATGCAGAAGGGCATATGGGGCTATGGACAGCTTACAAACACGGCTATCCGTGTTTCGAGTGCATATTCAAGACAGTCTGAATTCAGCCCTGCCTTCGGTGTGGCGATACAGGGAGTATCACCTGCACTGATAGCGCCCGATTCATATTCTTCGATATTCGAGGATTCGCTGAACAGCTTCAAGAAGTCTGACATAACTCAGATAGGCTACGGCGACTGGTCAACAAAGCTCGTGAGCAACTTCTCAAAGCGTCACAGCTCGTCAAGAAACGACACGATGGACTCGCTGACAGAGTGCTACAAGAAGGCAAATGAGCAGGGTGAGACCGTGATAGCGGCAGGCTCAAACTCATATCTGCTGCCCTATGTTTCGGCAGTGACTGATGTTCCGGTATATTCAAGCGGATTCAACATCGTGGACGAGGACATACCGTTCTATCAGATGGTAGTACACGGCTATGTGCCTTATTCCTGCACAGCGCTGAATGCAAATCCTAAGTTCAATGAAACTTTCATGCGTGCTATAGCGGCAGGTTCTGATATGAACTATGATATGATATACGCTGATGCAGACGAACTGCTCGACTCGATACACGATGACCTTTACTATTCGACCTATTCGGGCTGGACAGGCAAGGCGGGCGTACACGCGCAGCTTACTAAGGAGATATTCGGACCGGTAAGTGACTATACCATAAGTGATTACCGCAGGGACGGGGATATCGTTACGACTACCTACAGCAAGGACGGCTCGGCCGATGTTGAGATAGTAGTTGACTTTAAGAATTATACCATCAAGGCTAACGGCAAGGTCTATGACCTGGCGGGAATGGGAGCTTTGGACAGAGGAGGTGCAGAAGGCTGATGAGTGAAAAGAATCAAAACACTGCAGCTGAAACTGAACAGGCACCTGCTGTGAAAAGCGGCAAGAGCGACGATTTCAAGGGCATAAAGATGTCTTATGAGAAAAGAAAGGCGATGTACGGCTACGGCTTTATAGCGCTGTGGTTCATAGGCTCGATATACTTCTTCATAATGCCTCTGGTACAGTCGCTGATATACTCCTTCCACCAGACAAAGGTCGCTGAGGGCGGTATGCAGTACACAAGCGGATTTACCGTGAAAAACTATGTCGATGCCTTCAGAAAGGACCAGAATTATGTTCCTGCTCTGACTTCAATGTTAAAGAGCACATTCCTGAACACTCCGCTGATAATAGTGTTCTCGGTGTTCATAGCAGTGATACTCAACCAGAAATTCAAGGGAAGGACTCTTGCAAGAGCGATATTCTTCCTGCCTGTTATAATCGCTACAGGTCCCGTATTTGACATAATCACGGGCAACATGAGCACAGGCGGTTTCTCGGGAGGAAGCGACCAGTTCAGTTCGATGTTTGAGACCAACCTGGTAGATGACCTGCTGACATTCCTGGGAATATACAACATCAGCGACAAGCTGACTACAGTAATATCAGAGCTTACCGCAGACATAATGAACCTGGTATGGAAGTGCGGAATACAGATACTGCTGTTCCTTTCGGCACTTCAGGGAATACCGTTCTCCGCTAAGGAAGCGGCATCTATGGAGGGTGCGACCTCATGGGAGTACTTCTGGAAGATAACCGTTCCCTATATCAGTCCTATGATGATAGCGGCACTGGTATACACCATAGTAGATTCGTTCATAGACCCTACAAACGAGGTCATGAAGCTGGTCCTCAGCCAGTCAAAGGAATGGAACCACGGCTATTCGGCGGCGCTCGCATGGGCGTACTTCGCTATAATAGGAATAGTCATGGCGATAGTGCTGGCGATAATCAATAAATTCGTTTATTACGAAGTAGAGTAAAGGGGGGATAACATTGGCGACCAAAAAGGAAGAAAAAGAGTTTGAAAAGGAGCGTAAGGCCAACGCAAAGGCAAGGATAGCCCGCATGAAGGCTGAGGGTCTTGAAAAGTATTTCACGCCCGAACAGATACGCTATAACCGCAACCGCCGCATAGTGGGAGCGATATGGCCGGTATTCAGGTTCCTGATACTCTTCGGACTGGGGTTTGTTATAATGTATCCCCTTATGTTCATGCTGTCAACAGCTTTCAGACCCAACGAACAGATGTCTGATCCTTCGATAGTATGGCTTCCCAAGAGCTTTACCCTTGACAACCTCAAGGATTCCGCAAATATAATGAAGGTGAGCTTCTGGGACCCTGCGCACCCGCTGCAGAACACGGTACTCAATACCATAGTTCTTAACGTTGTAGCTTCGGTGCTTCAGGTAATAACCTGTTCTGTTACGGGATATGGTTTTGCACGATTCAAGTTCAAGGGCAAAAATGCTTTCTTTGCGCTTGTGCTGCTGATGATAATCATACCCCCGCAGATAACAACGATACCCATGTTCCTGCAGTACCGTTATTTCAAGCTGTTCGGCATAATACCGATAAATATCGGCGGGGAACAGCTTTCGCTGATAAACAGCGGATGGACAATGTATCTGCCTGCGCTTTTCGCAAACGGTATCAAGGCAGGTCTGTTCATATACATTTTCAGACAGTTCTTCAGGGGACTGCCCAAGGAACTTGAGGATGCGGCGTATCTTGACGGCTGCGGACCCTTTGAGACATACATCAAGATAATGGTCCCCAACGCCAAGACTTCGTTCCTTACAGTATTCCTTTTCTCGATAGTATGGTACTGGAACGACTTCTATGTATCGTCATCGTTCTTCAGCGAGAACAGGACTATGGCTCTGATGCTGAAAAACCTTGATGCGGCTCTCACTGCACAGCTTTTCAATAATCAGGCTATCGGTGCAAGACCTATCATAGTCTGGCTCGAATCGGGCTGTCTGCTCGCTATACTGCCTATACTCATCATGTACATCTTCTTACAGAAGTACTTTGTTGAGGGCGTTGAGCGTTCAGGTCTTACAGGTATGTGATATCTATATTTTAAAAGCTCTGAAACACTGCGTTTCAGGGCTTTTTTGCGGTATAACGGACATTTCGTGAGAAATGTATCTCAGAAATGCTATATTTTTAATTAACTGTAAACTTTGAAAAAGGCATTGACAAGGGGTCACATCTGTGTTATAATGTAGATACGGTTAGTTTAAGCTAACCGCTTGCGGCAGAAAAACGTCTGCCGCATTTTGAAGATTTTCAGTTAGTCTAGGCTAACTTGCCATAAGACATTCCCGAAAAGGAGGAATTTCAATGAGTATCGTGATCGTAGGCGGCAATGAACGCATGGAAGATCAGTACAAGAACATCTGTAATGAATACGGCTACAAAGCAAAGGTATTCACAAAAGAGCGCGGAGGACTCAGAAAAAAGATCGGTTCACCCGACCTGCTCATATTCTTTACCGATACAGTTTCCCACAAGATGCTTATAAGTGCATCGCAGGAAGCGAAAAAGAACAAGGTGCCGATAGCACACGTTCATTCGGGAAGTGCGAGCGCACTTCACAAGGTGCTTTCGGACAGACTGGTGAAAGCATAATTTCCTACCCCTTTCATTCATAATTATTCTCGAGGCCGTATTCCTGACTATCAGGGGTGCGGCTTTGATGTTTAGTGAAGAATGCGCTGAAATGCTGATCTCTTGAAGGCCGAGCTTTGAAGAAATATTTTTTATCATAAATTGTTAATATTGCTGATTTTTTTTCCATGATATTGACCTATTGTCCATAGTGGTGTATAATTAAAGTATCAAGATGTTATGCTATTTATTTAAGTAATAAATAGTTCACAAATTGCGGGATACGTTCCCGTTTTTTGAACGGTAAATAATCTTGCACATAAGCAACTGACAGGCTTTTACAGAGTTTTATACTTAGTGAAGGCCTTATGAAGGGATCATTGACAAGCGGTC
>CADBTD010000147.1 GCA_902797535.1 uncultured Ruminococcus sp.
AAAACAGCGCTCCACACGATATTCATGAACAGGTAAATACCGTGTGCAAGAGCGAGTGAAAGAAGTGTACAGTCCTTGTCTTTTCTGCGGAGTATGCAGAATGCGATGCCCACAGCGGTCATCAAAATGACCTTCACAAGGTTTCCGCCGAAGAAGTTAAAAAGGCCGAAAAGCACTGATGAAGATATCATCGCCGCTGTTTCACCGAACAGTCTGTTTATCCTGCTGTAGAAGTATCCCCGGAAGAGAAGTTCCTCCACTGCGGCCTGTGCGAGGAAGCTGAATAGCAGGTAATAGATATACTGCCAGCTTTTGCTGACAGATACCGACTTTATGCTGTCGCCAAAGCCGAGCATCATGGGGGCGAGAGTAAGCAGTGAGGTGAGTATCATGCCTGTGACGAAGCCCGAAAAAAGCTGTCGGTCAAGTTTTTCATTTGACGGCAGGAATTCTGAAAAGCTCTCACCGCGGAATATCATTATAAGCACAGGCACAGCGAGCAGCAGCCATTCGCTGACAAAGCTGAGCGGCACAGACAGCACTGCGGGCAGTCTTTTAAGGATGACGTTTGCGGTTATGACCGACGTCGCAGCGGCGCCGAAAACGCCTATGACCGCAGCGGCGAGCCACAAAAGTTCGGTTTTCAGTTGTTTTTTGTCTGTCACGGGCAGCACTCCCCTTTTTTTGATATCGTGCGGCATTTTCATATACACGCAAATAAGGGGCAGCCGAAATATTCTCTGCCCCATGATATACATATTCAGTTAAGTCCTTTACATGTCCTGGCGTAGACTATAAGTGCTATAGGTATGGTAATAAGCTGAGATATAGTGAAATTGACTCCTGCGGAAACGCTGAAGCTTATCACATACAGGTCAAGTGAGAAATTCTCAAAGCCCAGCTGTTTACCCCATGCAAGCCAGCTGAGAAAGCTGATATCCTTGCACAGATATGCTATGAACGCACCGAGAACTATCGCCGAAAGCGTAAAGAAAATGAATGCAAATGTCTTTTTCAAGCGTTATGCACTTCCTTATCTTCTGCGGGATGAACCTCTGCGCTTATTTTCCATGACGTGTTTAAGGTCGGAGAAGCGTTCCTCACTGGTAGCCTTGAACTTAGCCATCATATCCTCGAAATCTGCGTTGCCCGAAGTGGTCTGTTCGTAAACGGGGGGAGGATTCTTTGCAAAATCCTGCGGTTCGGGTCTTTCGGTGCGCTGAAAGCTTCTGCGCTGGCCGTCGTTCCTGCCGCCGTTTCTTCCGCCCTGTCCGGGTCTTCTGTCAGGTCTGTCGCCGTTTCTGTTGAAAGGCTTTCTTTCAGATTCGGGGAGCGCTTTCTTTATAGAAAGGCCGATCTTGCCGTTATCGCCCAGGCTGAGGACCTTAACCTTGACAGTCTGACCCTCCTGGATATGATCGGTGATCTCATTGACATAGGTATTGGCGATCTCTGAGATATGTACCATTCCGGTAGTGCCCTTTTCGATCTCGACAAAAGCTCCGAACTTGGTTATGCCTGTTACTTTTCCTTCATAGATTTTTCCTACTTCAAGCTGCATCTGATTTAATTTCTCCTCATATTTTTACACAGTCAAAAGGCTGTGATGCTTACTTCATCAGTTTGTTTCCACAACGTAGAAACGTCTTTCATTGGGATACGCATAGCCAAGTTTTTCTATGGCTATCTTTTCCATGTAGGCGCTTTCGTCATCGCTTGCGAGAAGTCTTGTATACTCATCGTTAAGCTGACGTGCTTCATTGATCTGTTCGCTTATCTCCTGCTTTTCCTGCTTGAGGCGAACTATCTGGACCTGCTGTGTTATTATCACTATTATCGAGTAGATAACGAGGCAGAATGCCGCAAACCACCCGAGAGGCTTGAACAGAGCGGGGTCTTTTTTTCTTTTTGCCGCAGCGGCTGCCGCAGCCGAACGCTTATTATCGTTCATCTGTGGTCACTCCAAATATATTTTCACAAGCCGCACATTTGCTTTTTGGCAGATATCCCGTGCGCAGATCATCTGTCATAATAATTATTATAACGATTTAAAGTCAAACTTTCAAGTGATTTCGGAGATTTTTTTGCGGTTTTTGAAATTTGTGTGACTTTTTACAAATTCAGAGCCAATTACTGTAACCAATTTGTAAACTTTGTCAATCACAGGTATCAGCAGGTACTTCACAGCGGCGTCAATAAGACCGCAGAGCAGCCACACCGCAAGTCTTCCCGCAGTAAGGCACCAGCAGATAGTACCGGTAAGCATACCGAAAAGAACGAACAGTCTGTAGTAGCCTGTCAGCGTGAGTGATGCCACACAGAAAGCTATACCGTACAGAAGCGAGTAAGTCAGGTCGGCAACAAATGTAAAAGCTCTGACTGCGAGGGTATGTCTTACCACCGAGAACACGCTGTACAGTGCCCCCAGCAGAAGTCCTGTGAGCACTGCTGCCGCAAATACATCTCTCTCGGCTTCGATACCGAGCTGCATAGGCGTCATAGTATCACCTCAGCAGTCTGCGGAGAATGCCGCTGTATTTTTTCTTTGCGGGCCTGCCGCCGTAGACAAGAGCGTGTATCTCGCCCTCGACGCTTACATTTCCCGAGTCAACGTTCATTTCATTCACATGAAGGCTGTCACCGAATATAGTAAGTTCGCCGCACTCCGTGAAAAGCTTCACGCAGTTTTCGTCAAAGCTGTCGGCATCGGTAACTCCGCTGAGGCTGACGGTCATGCAGTCCTGCATGACCACGCTGTGTCTTCCGTGAGGTCTGCTGTCATTATTATTTTCAGGCATATATATTCTCTCCCGTAAATTGATGCGGGGGCTGACCCCGTCCGAGATAATATATATGCCCGAAGCTGTTTCATTATTCCATATCGAGGTGATGCACGTTTTTCATATGTTCCTTTATTCTTTCAAAGGATTCCTTGCTTATAACGTGTTCAAGGCGGCAGGCATCTTCTGCTGCCGTTTCGGGAGACACACCTATATCTATCAGCCAGTCGGTAAACACTCTGTGGCGTTCATAGATCGTTTCGGCAACATCTCTGCCTGCTTCCGTAAGAGTGATATAGCCGCCGTCATCAACATTTATAAAGCCGCCCTCACGGAGTATTCCCATTGCCCTGCTGACGCTGGGTTTTGAGACCTCCATCTCATGTACGACATCTATCGAGCGCACTGCACCTGTTTTCTGATGCAGTATCAGTATTGTTTCAAGGTAATCTTCGCCCGATTCATGTATTGGTTTTCTCGGCATTACAGTTTCTCCTTCCGATTATTTGATCTTTATTCTGCTGTCAACAAAATTTTTAACATTATACCACATTTTTTTCGTCAAGTCAAGACCCATCGGCGGCTTTTGGTTATATACAGCTAACTCTTTTTGTATATAATTCCTATTTGTATACTATGAAAATCATGTTTGTTTTTACAGGTCTTACAAATTTCAAAGAATTTATATAAACCCTATTGACAAAGTAGGATAAGTGTGATATACTTTATCCATGCTAAAACACACAAAACCTATCATGAAAGAGGGAATTACCCATGAAAATCTATCTGAAGCGAATGTGCATACAGTAAAGCGCAGTCCGGGGCAGCCGGATACCGACCCCATAAGTACATTTATATATTATTGATTTTGAAAGGAAAGATAGATCATGGCAAACTATAGATTCGAAACATTACAGCTTCACGCAGGACAGGAAAATCCCGACCCCGTTACCGACGCTCGTGCGGTACCGATATACCTTACATCATCCTATGTATTCCACAACTCTCAGCACGCTGCTGACCGTTTCGGACTTCGTGATGCGGGAAACATCTACGGTCGTCTTACCAACCCGACCCAGGACGTATTTGAGCAGCGCATAGCAGCACTTGAAGGCGGTCTTGCGGCGCTTGGCGTAGGTTCGGGTGCAGCGGCGCTCACATACGCTATACAGGCTGTTGCTCACAAGGGCAACCACATAGTTGCTGCAAAGAACATCTACGGCGGCACATACAATCTGCTCAAGCACACTCTTCCCGAATACGGCATCGATACTACATTCGTTGACCCCTTCAACTTTGAGGAAATAGAGAATGCCATTCAGGACAACACCACTGCTATCGAGATAGAAACTCTCGGAAACCCCAATTCGGAAGTAGTGGACATTGAAAAGATAGCAGAGATAGCTCACAAGCACGGAATCCCGCTGATAGTTGACAACACCTTTGCTACTCCCTATCTGGTAAGACCTATCGAACACGGTGCAGACATCGTTATACATTCCGCCACAAAGTTCATAGGCGGTCACGGCACCACCATAGGCGGCGTTATCATCGACAGCGGCAAGTTTGACTGGGCAGCTTCGGACAAATTCCCCTGGCTGACCGAGCCCAACAAGAGCTATCACGGCATCAGCTTTGCAAAGGACGTAGGTGCTGCGGCATACATCACATACATCCGTGCCATACTTCTTCGTGACACAGGCTCGACGCTTTCACCTGTACACGCATTCATATTCCTGCAGGGACTTGAAACACTTTCCCTCAGAGTTGAGCGCCACGTTGAGAACGCGCTCAAGGTCGCTAAGTTCCTGAGCGAGCAGCCTCAGGTAGACAAAGTAAATCATCCCTCGCTGTCAAGTGACCCGAATCAGCAGGCACTTTACAAGAAGTACTTCCCCAACGGCGGCGGCTCGATATTCACCTTTGAAATAAAGGGCGGTGCTGAAACAGCACAGAAGTTCATCGACAATCTGAAGCTGTTCTCGCTGCTGGCAAATGTTGCCGACGTTAAGTCGCTGGCGATCCACCCTGCCTCCACCACACATTCGGAGTGCGATGAGGAGGAGCTTCTCGAGCAGGGCATCAAGCCGAACACCATACGCCTTTCGATAGGTACAGAGCACATCGACGATATAATCGCCGATCTTTCGGGAGCATTTGCAGCTCTCTGATCAATCACACTGTGCCCGCGTGTTATCAAGCGTGTGACCAACGACCATCTGTGATAAAAAAACTCTTTAAAAAATGTGATAAAACTTATAAGCCATAGGATCATAAAAAAACTGCTGTTTGAATTATCAGACAGCAGTTTTTGACATATGAGAGCTACAAAAAGGCTGCCGTTTTTCTGCGGCAGCCTTTGACGATCTTTATTCTTTATTCGGGCAATGCGATCTTGGGGACATATGTGAGTATATCATCTTTCATTCTGATGACCTCACGTCTTGC
>CADBTD010000148.1 GCA_902797535.1 uncultured Ruminococcus sp.
ACCGAGCAGCTGAGGACGGGGATCGTCCTCCTTTCCAGCGCGAACAAATAACAGAGCTTTTTCAAAATATTCATCATTTGTACACCTTATCTCGATTATTTGTTTATTAATACCCTTCATCATTTTCCGACAAACTCCTCACTTTGGGGTGTATCCCGTATTTTTTCCATTTTTTAGGAGAAAAACGCTGTTTATTCAACATTTTGTTGAAAAACTCGGTTGAAAAGCCGTTTTTCAAAAGAATTTATGTTGAAAAGCCTGTTGAAACTGTTAAAAACTACGCTTATAAAGGGCTGTTTTAGGGGGTGAGCTTTTCAACAATGTCCTATTAAATGTACTTTCAGAAGTGATTATCGGCAGTTTTTTCCATTTTATTCGGCGGTAAATGTTAAATTATCATGAACAGACAAGGTACGATTTTCGCAATTAAAAAAGCCCGCTAAAAGCGGGCCGTAATATCACAGCATAGGCTCGAGTATCTTTAAAAGCGCCGAAGCGAGCTTTCTTCCGAAAGGCCTGTTTTTGCAGTGCTCGGCGGTAAGCTCACGGCACTGATACTCAAACATATTGTCAAAATCTGCCTTGACTGATCTTACAGCAGGCATCTTGTAAAGAAAGCAGGCATTCTCAAAATGCAGGTAAAGGCTCCGGTAGTCAAGATTTATCGTTCCCACTACAGCCTTTTCATCGTCCGAAACGAACATCTTCGCATGGTTGAAACCGTCGTACTCGTATATACGCACGCCTGCTTTGATGAGTCCCTCAAAGAAATACTCTCCCATGACCTTGACATACCATTTGTCGGGTATCCCGGGAACTATTATCCTTACATCTATCCCGCGCTTTGCGGCAAATACTATCGCTCCGTACATCTCCTCGCTGAGTATCAGATAGGGCGTGGAGATATAGCAGTACTTCTTTGCGGTGTTGAGTATATTAAGATATGTCAGCTCGCCTACGTCTTCATCATCAAGGGGCGAATCGCCGTATGCAAGCACATACCCGTCCGAGTGTATATCCTCTATGCGGTGACGTGACGGACGGTAGCTTTCATAGTCGCCTGCCTCGTCCTCCTGTCCTATGACCTCCCACATCTGTAAAAACAGCATGGTAAGATTCCATACCGCCTCGCCTCTCAGCATTACGGCAGTATCCTTCCAGTAGCCGAAACGCTCGAAACGGTTCACATATTCATCTGCGAAGTTGTCGCCGCCGGTAAATCCCGTGTGACCGTCTATGACCACTATCTTACGGTGGTCACGGTTGTTCTGCACCGATGACAGCAGCGCTACGAACGGCTGGAACACTCTCGTCTTTATGCCCACAGCAGTGAGCTTTTTGTGGTAGTTGAACGGCAGAAGACTTTGTGAACCCAGTCCGTCATATATAAATCTGACATCCACGCCCTCTTCAGCTTTCTGCCGCAGTATGGTGTATATCTCGTCCCACATGGTGCCCTGGTCAACTATGAACATCTCAATGAAGATATAGTGCTTTGCCTTTAACAGCTCACGCTTCATCACCTCAAACTTTTCCTCGCCCGAGCGGAAATACGTCACCTCTGAATTGCGGTGTACAGGATATCCGGCATAATCCTTCATGTAGTTTACATATCGGTAAACTCCCTCGTCATCCTGCCTGAGCGCCTCAAGCGTATCCTCGTCCTGCATGAGAAAAGGCTTCGTTTCTTCACACTTGTTTGCATACCGCCTGCGCACCACTCTCGCATAGTACTGGTTCGACAGGTAAAAGTATATGGCTACAGTGAATATGGGGAAAGCCACCATAGGCACCAGCCAGCCTATCTTGAATTCAGCCTTCTGACGTGTATTCAGTATATATATCGCCGTAACAGCCGCTATGCCCTGAAAGATGATGACCATTCTTGTCGAATACTGCGAAAGCCCGACAAAGAAAAATCCCAGCAGAAGTATCTGCAGAAGAAGTGCCAGTATCACCACAAGACGCTGTGTTGCTACATATATGAGCGCATATTTCAGTTTTTTCAGAAATTTTTCCTTATGTTGTTTCTCCATATGTCTCTTCCCGTGAATGATGCCTTTGATACGAATAATGCCTGCTACATGAATATACCCATCATTTTTTCACCGAACAGCTTTTCATCTATTACCCTCTCGTCGATCTCTATGGCTTTGAGCTTCACCTTTGAGCGGGCAGTGAAAACTATCTCGTACTGTTCCTTGTGCTTGCTTTCCCCCTTGAATGTCACCTTCATGTTAAAGGGGTTGACATACCAGTGGGTATCTTCAAAATAATCCTTGAAAGCCGTCCCGTAGCTGGAATGGCTCAGCTTTATGTTTAATCCGTCGAACTTGTACTCCGATGACCTCACGCGGAATACCTGTACCATATATATTATAAGATACAGCGCAGTCACAATGACTGCCACAGTCAGCACCTGATATACACGCCTCATTATAAGGTCGTGCTTAGGCGAGCGTACCTTCGCCTTTTTTACAGGCTCGGGCTCGGCATATACGGGCTGATGCACAGCAGGTCTCGGCGCAGGTGCGGGACGTACAGGCGCAGTCCTTTGCCGAGTCTGCGCATACGGCGCACGCCTTGCCCCCTGCTGAGGTCTTCGCTGCTGTGCGGGACGCCGCTTTTGCTGTCCCTGCTGACGCTGCGGCTGACCCGATGCAGGTCTTCTCTGAGGCTGCGGCGACCGTGACGGCGCTCTTTCCGCCACTTTTCCGCAGTGCGGACATACCGCTGCCTGATCTGATATCGCCGCACCGCAGTTTGTGCAGATCTTTTTCATAAATGACTCCTTAGTTTACAGCTCACGCAGAACGGCGACTGCCTTTCCCACAGTGCTGTTAAGCGCTACTGCCGCATTTTCTACCGTCAGCTTTCCTCTGACCGCATATGCGGCAAGTGTTCCGTTCTCTGCGGCAGATACCTTCTCAAATATAACGATGTCACCCGTTTTTACTGCGTGAACGGGTATATCCTTGTCAGCACAAACGGCAAAAAGCTCGCCCTCATGCTTCCCTGACAGGCTTACCTCTATATATCCGCTTATGTTTTCGGGAGCAGTCAGCGGCTTGTCGGGCGTAATGCGGTTCAGGACAGGTATCTTTACAGCTGTCAGTCCTGTCAGCCTGAGCGCGCGGTTCATGTTTTTGCCCTTTTCAAGATAACCCTTGCTTGTCAGCGAGCTGATTATCCTGTGTGCCGTAGATGTTGACCTGAAACCGCAGTGGAAGCATACCTCCCTTACAGTAGGCGGATAGCCCTGCGTGATGCGTTTCTTTATAAATTCGTATGTTTTTCTTTCATTTTCGGTGAGCCTTTTCTGCTGCATAAAGACCTCCGTATCATGTTGCTTTATCAGTCCTGTGAAAGCTTCTTTACGAGCATCTTTGCCGCCTTGTAGACGTCGCCGCAGCCCATAGTTATCACCATGTCGCCCGACTCTGCGTGCTGTGCGATATAGTCAACGCACTGTGCAAAATTATGCTCCTTCTGCTCAGCTGTCTGCCTGTCAACTACCTCGTGGGGCGTGTCAAACCATACAGCACCGTCTATTTTTTCACCGAGCTGCTCGGTGTATATGCCATGTTCGTTCTTTTCACGGCTTCCCATGATGTCTGTCAGCACTACCTTGTCGGCTATGGAAAGCGCCCCGGCAAAGTCGTCCATCAGTATCTCGGTGCGTGAATAGGTAAACGGCTGGAATACCGCCCATACCCGCTTGAAATCAAGGGTCTTTGCGGCTTTAAGGGTCATTGCTATCTCTGCGGGGTGGTGCGCATAGTCATCGACCACCACAATGCCCTTTTCCTCGCCTATCTTCTGGAAACGTCTTATCGCACCGCCGAACTTTTTCAG
>CADBTD010000149.1 GCA_902797535.1 uncultured Ruminococcus sp.
CTTGCTTTGACTTCTCGTACTTCTCGTTTCCTCAAAGTAATTTACAAGGGTTTTGTTTCGTTTAGCTGTTCAATTTTCAAGGTGCTGACCTTTCGCTCTTTTTTAGGAAGTGCGAAATATCGTTGTTTTGTCGCTTTCTTTAGTTGTTAACCTCATCAGGCGACTTATTCATTATACATCTTTTTGAGCTTTTTGTCAATTAAGATTTTTAAAACCTTTTATTAACTGTTTATGAACTCTGATGTATCCGGTTGTCTTTCCAAAGCTCTTTCCTTGGACTTTCTGTCCGTTTATCAGGACTGCTTTCGTTCGACAGCTTAATTATTATATCACTAAAACCTGCTCTTGTCAACAGGTTTTCGCCAATTTTTTTCGTTTTGTATAGATACACAATACCTTTCAAAAGGCCTTAGTATTTATTGTAAAAATCATCTATCACAATAACCGTTTCGTATATTTTTTCCGCTTTGTGCCATACTATCATCATATTATATAAAGGAGTTTTACCTATGTCTTATCCAAGATCTTTTATCAGGACACTTTCCGCTGTATTTCTTATCATAGCTGCTTTGGCTCTTGCTTCACATATAGTTTCCCCATCAGCCGATCATGCTCTTTCTTCTGTCGGTTCAAGAGGCAATGAAGTCAAAGCCATTCAGGAAAAGCTCGCTGAACGCGGTCTCTTTCATGAAGATATCACCGGCTATTACGGCGAAAAGACCCGTGAAGCCGTTATCCGCTTTCAGAAGCAGCAGGGCATCTCACAGACAGGCACAGCAGGTCCTCTCACACTGAAGGCTCTCGGCATAACTGTGGGGTCTGTCCCTGCCGCAAACGAGTCAAATGTCTATCTCCTTGCCCGTATAATCTCCGCAGAAGCCCGCGGCGAACCATACACTGGGCAGGTAGCTGTGGGAGCAGTCATACTCAACCGCATAGAACATCCCTCGTTTCCCGATACTCTTGCGGGAGTCATCTATCAGAACGGTGCTTTCACTGCCATAGTTGACGGACAGTTCAATCAGCCTATCTCCGACAGCGCCTACTCTGCCGCCCGTGATGCCCTTAACGGCTGGGACCCTACAGGCGGCTGCATCTATTACTATAACCCTGCCAAGACCTCAAACAAATTTATGTGGTCACGGCCTACTGTCATTACCATAGGCGCTCACCGCTTCTGCACCTGATAAAGCATCGGCGGCACCTCCTATATACGGAAGTGCCGCCTTTTTTTGAGCAATTACTTGCCTGTTCTCTTTCTGTAAAGTGACCTTATCAGCTTTCCGCTTTCGGTAAGAGCGCTCTCGCCTGCGGGTATATCCGCAAGGTTCGTGCCGGGCTTGAATGCCGATGCAGTTTCGTTCTTTCCGCAGGCAGACCAGTTGATATAGCCTACCATCTTCGAATCAAGAAGCGAAATCCATGTCTTTGTCTGAGAAGCGTTGAATCCGCCGTTGCCGGAAGCGTCGCAGGTACCGAACTCTGATACCAGTATGGGAAGTCCCTTGCTGTAGCATTCGGTGAATCTGTTTCTCAGCCAGTCGGTGTGGGTATTCGCATAGAAATGCAGTGTGTATACAACGTTGTTTGCGGTAAGTCTGTTGTTTACAACATCGTGTATATCCTGGCTCCATGTGCCTGTACCGACTACTATTATAGCATTCGGATCCTGCTTTCTTATTGCGCTTATGACAGTTTCAGCATATGGCTTTATCTGTCCCGACCATGTAACGCCGCCGTTAGGCTCGTTGCATATCTCATAGATAACATTCTCGTTGTTCTTGTACTTCTTGGCCATTTCGGTAAAGAAGCTCACAGCCTGTGCCTGATGCTTTGCGGGATTGCCGTCGCTGAGTATATGCCAGTCTATCACCGCATACATACCGAGCTTTGTCGCGTTGTCAACACCTGTGATGACCTTCTGCTTTGCCTGTGCGGCATATTCGGTGCCTGTGGTGTATCCGCCCCACTCCTCGGTGTACATCGCAAGGCGTATAGTGTTCACGCCCCAGTCATCACGAAGGGTCTTCAGCGATTTTTCTGTGGTGATATTCGAGAAGTCCTCCCACATAAGTCCGTGAGTTGACATTCCTATTATCTGGAACTTCTCTCCCCTGCTGTTGACTATGTTTGCTCCCGATACCTTTAATCTGCCGTTCTGACCTACGGGAGTATTGTCAGCCTTTGCAAGGGTGGTGACCTCTACCTTTTTGCCTGCACCGGGATAGTTCGTAGTGCCTGCTGATGCAAAGCCCTTTACTCTGAAAATATAAGCCGTGTTGTTTTTAAGCCCTGTTACACGGAAATTTCTCGCATTAGGGTCGCTGATAGTGGTCTTAAGGTCATATCTTCTCTTTTCGGCATTGTACTGATATACCTTATAACCATCAGCGCCGTGTGTTTCCGTCCAGGTCAGCATCACGCTGTCTGCCGAAGGCTCGGCTGTCAGCTGCTTTACAGCCACTGTTCTTACATTGAAGTTCAGTGTTGTCGAGCCGCTGTAATTGTTTATGCCCTGTACCTTGACCTCAGCACGACCCGGCTCTATATTGTTTGAATAGGTCAGCTTATAGTCCGTGTTCCTTACCAGCTTTACACTGCCGTCGTATACGGTGACCGCAGGTACCTTTTTTCTGCCGGAATAGAACAGATTTTTCGACCTCAGCGTAACATTGCAGCTGCTTATGTCTTTTGTCTGAGCTTCTATCTGCTCAACAGCCACCTCGGGAAGTTCATAGGTATCCGCCGCTGCGGGGATACCTCCTATCGTACTGAATAACATCACTGCCGATGCAGCAGCTGCGGTCAGCACCGCCGCAGCCTTTTTTCTTCTGAACATTTTCCCCATTCCCCCTTTAAGCTCTGACGGTAGTTTTCCGTCATGATATTCGTACTGCTTTTGCCGTACATACAATGAAAAATGAAAGTCAGACAGTATATCAAACAGCCTTTGACGGCTTATTTGTCGTACTTTTTCAGTATATCAACAGGCTCCTGAATAGTTTCGAGCGCCTCTCTCAGCGTCTTGCCTATATGCTCTCTGTCATAGCTCTCAAGCATCTGCTTTGCCTGACCAAGCGCCTCTTTGCCTATCTCAGCCTGATACTGATATATGCTGTC
>CADBTD010000150.1 GCA_902797535.1 uncultured Ruminococcus sp.
GTAAGATTCAGGTACAGACCGTCGCCGACCTCATAGGATATTGTCATTGCTTTTTTCATTATCATACACTCCCTGTATCAAAGAAGTTATTTCTTCATCATGATCTTTATAAGCGCTGTCATTCCGACAAGCATGGAAAGTCCTGTGCCGAAAAGCATCAGCATCCATGCGGTGCGCTGATTTACCATAAAGGAATCGAATCCCGCGCCGCCTATGATCTTCTTTGCGATATCGTCTTCATTTACTGCCGAGAAAAGAATGCACAGCGAAAACTGTATGTTTATCAGCAGTGAGAATGCTGTCACTCCGCTGAGTATTGAAGAAAACAGCATACCATAGTTTTCTTCCCTGCCGAACCTGACTATACCGTGAATGCAATGGGTACAGGTTATCCCGAGAAACAGCACATATGCAGCAAAGCAAAGCAGTCCGAACAGCGAACTGCCGGTATCGCCTTTATCATTTATCGACTTTACAAGTGCTGAAAGTCCTCCGGCATATAAAAATGCCGCTATCATTGAAAATACCGCAAACCAGCGGTTGAGATTCTGCGAGCGTGATACGCTCTTTGCCTTTATCTGCTTAGGCATAGGTTACTGCTCCTCTCTGTTTTCATCTTTTTTTGGCGTGTATTCCACCGTCAGCCTGTCGATCCTCTGATCATTTTCCATAGCGACCGTGACCGTGAACGCTCCTGTTTCAATGCGCTCACCGTCTGTGGGAAAACGCTCAAGCTGTTCTGTTATCCAGCCTCCCATTGAATTTGCATCAGCCTCAATAAGTCCTTCGTCAAGTTCAGCCTTTTCAAGGAAATCTGATACCGATATCTCAGCGGATACCAGCCATTTGCTGTCTCCGACCTTAAGGAAGCTGTCATCTTCTTCATCGCGCTCGTCATAGATCTCTCCGACAAGCTCTTCTATAATATCCTCAAGTGTACAGATGCCCGCTGTTCCGCCGTACTGATCGACTACTACAGCCATATGCACCTTTTTCTTCTGCATCAGCTTCATGACTTCGGATATCCTTTTGCTTTCAGATATATAAAGCGGCGTGCTCATTATTCCTTCGATATCACGTCCGCCCTCCATATAAAGCCTGAAAAGGTCTATCTCGTGTATGATGCCGACTATGCTGTCCATAGTCTTATCATATACCGGAAGTCTTGAATAGCTGTTGTCAAGAAATGTCTGCTTTATCTTTTCTATATCCGCATGACACTCTACGCCCACAACATTTACACGGGGCACGAGAACTTCATCTATGGTAGTTTCATCAAAGTCAAGTGCCGAGCGCACAAGCTCGCTTTCCTGCTCTTCAAGCACGCCCTCAGTCTCGCTTTCGTCTATGATATACTTAAGCTCCTCCTCAGTAAATGAAGGCTGATCTTTCTTGCCTCCGAGCAGTTTATCGGCTGCCTTTTTTATCATGCCGAAAAACCATATTGCAGGAGTAAGTATGAACATCGCTGCCGACAGAGGCGCTGCCATTACCATAGAAAAGCTCTCTGCATTTTCTTTCGCAAGACTTTTCGGAAGTATCTCACCGAAAATGAGTACGAGCACAGTGAGAACGAGAGTTGCATATGCCACACTGTTATTTCCGAATTTCTTTGTGAAAAGCACGGTCGTAAGCGATGATGAAAGTATATTCACCACATTGTTGCCTATAAGTATGGCAGTAAGAGCCTTGTCGAAATTCTCGGTTATAGACAGAGCTTTCTGAGCGCTCTTTTTTCCCGATGCCGCCATATTTTTCAGTCTTATGCGGTTTGCCGAGGAAAACGCTGTCTCGGTAGCGGAGCATACTGCCGACAGCGCAAGCAGTATACAGATCAAGAATACGTCCATATAATGTTGTAATTACCTCCTGATAAAACTGTTAACAGCTTACCGTCCTAACACCGAGCAGCTCTATGTCCTTGGACATATACTCATCCTTAATTTCAAAGTCGCTGCAATAATCAGTCGAAAGGTATTTTTTATTATCATCTGCTAACACAGTAACTATCGTCTTATCAGCACCTATTTTATCGCCTGCCAAAAGCACACCGAGGAAATTTGCACCTGAGGATATACCTACACCTATGCCGAGTTCCCTTGAAAGTTTCTGCGCCATTATTATCGAGTCGATATCATCTACCGATATTACTCCGTCACACTCATCAAGCTTCATGATAGCAGGGATAAATTCATCCGAGATGCCCTGTATACGATGTGAACCGACTTTATAGCCTGTGGAGAGCGTGGGAGAATTCAATGGTTCAAGTGGGAAAAGTCTGCAGTCAGAGTTGACGGTGCGCAGCCTGCGTCCGATCCCCATTATCGTACCGCCTGTACCTACGCCTGCAACTACGGCATCAGCCTTTTTACCGAGCTTCTCAAGCTGTTCTGCTATCTCTCTTCCTGTTGTCTCATAATGAGCAGTACAGTTTTCCTCATTTGAGAACTGACCCGGCAGGAAGACCCTTGAGTCCTGTTCAGCCAGCTTTTCTGTCATTTCTATAGAACCGAGAAAACCGCCTTCCTCACGGGAAACAGGCCTGATCTCGGCGCCATAGCTCTTCATAAGGTTCACACGTTCGATACTCATCCAGTCAGGCATGAATATCTGTACTTTGTTTCCGAGATACGCACCTACAGCGCAGAAAGCTATGCCTGTATTTCCGCTTGTAGCTTCAACTATTATACTGTTTTCATCGACAGCGCCCTTCTTGTATGCTTCACGCATGATATAGAAAGCGACTCTGTCCTTTATACTGCCTGAAAGCTGCATTGCTTCATACTTAGCATAGACAGTTCGTTTCTCGCCTTTATAAATGCAGTCTATCGCAAGAAGCGGTGTCTTGCCTATCAGCCGCTCCAGTTCAATGAATTTCTTGGTGATATTTTCATTCATAGGATCATTTTCCTCACTTTTCGATTAGTCATACACTTGTATTATATCACAATCTGAGGCAAATGTAAAGATATCAGCTCGGAAAACTTGATAAATCGCTCTTTAAACATAAAAGACGGCAAGCTGACCTGCCGTCTTGATATTTATTATCAGAGTTTCTTTCTGCGGATAACTATAACCGCGCCGGTAGCTATTACCACAACAGCGGCCGCAATGCCCGCAATAAGACCTGCGCTTGACTTTTTCTCTATAGATGCGGGTTCTCCGATACTTCCCACAGCCGAGGAAACTTCAGAGGGTGCATCCGCTTCAGTAGAGGTATCGTCGGAGGAACTGTCTGTGGATGTAAGAACATCTTCAGGGTCAGGCAATGCCTCGATCCCGGAAGAACTGTTATTCTTTTTCTTACCGGCCTTTGAAGAAGAACTCGACTTTCCCTCAGTCGTTGCGTCATAGCCCGAATTGTTCTTGATCCTTTCCTCAAGTTCTGAGAAAGTAATATCGACCTGAGGAATAGAATCAGGCACACTCGGCGTTCTGTCACGCTCTGTAGGAAGAGTAACTCTCGGAGCGCTTCCGCGTGATTCGGGGGGAGGATCATTCGGCGGGGGAAGTGTAACAGTTTCAGAACTATCCTCTCCTACTGTGATACTTCCGTTTACAAGCTCAAATGTGACCTCCTGCAGATCAAAGTTGCATACGTCACCCTGCATATAATAGCTGAGTTCTATAGGATATACGGCATCGGGAGTTCCTTCCTTTACCTTGAATACGAGTTCAGCGGTGACACCGTTGGTGATGTTGTTGCCGCTGGATACATCAAACCACGAAACCATGAACGGATCCATTTCATTCGGTGAAAAATTCACACCGATAAAGTCCCTTTCATTGGCACCGACAAGCTCAAAATGCTCACGGTCATAGTTGACTCTGTATCTGAAAGCCACGATACCCGGGTTATTTTTTGTCTCTATCTCGACCCTTACCTCGTCACCGGGGTGCGCTGATTCAACACTTTTTACAGCAAATGCAGGTGCAGCACTCTCAGGTTCATCTGCAAAAGCTCCTATGAACGGTGACACCGCACAGGCAGCGAATGCCGCAGTCATTCCGACTGCCAACAAAGACTTTTTAATATGTCATCATCCTTTCGTATAAAGTCAAACTGCCGCACACGGCGGCAGTCTGAGTTTATTTACCTGTTGAACAGATCAATTACTTTCTGGTAGGATAGTTGGTAACGTCAACCTTAGCCTCGTTGTTCTCATATCCGAGAAGTGACTTCTGGAGATATACAGCGTCAGCCATGTTGATAGCACCCTGTCCGTCACCGTTAGCAGCGCCCTTAGCTATAAGAACATTGCTGGGGTTAACAGTGTACTTACCAAGTCTGATAAGGTCTCTCATGTCGAAGTCGAGGTCGCAGTTAACATCGCCGGGTACATAGTAGTCATATGTAGGACGAACAACACCTGCGATCTGATCGATCTCATAGAGAACCATATTTATAGAACCATAGTAAGGTGTAGATGTACCGTCAGGGAGAGAACGGCTCTCGCCCCATGCAGTCTGAGTGCTGTGTGTAGCATCTCCGTGCTCAAGGAAGAACTGAGATGTACCTATACCAAAGTAGTTTCTGCTGTAAGTATCCTGGAAGTTAAGAGCAAAATCAGTGTCGCTGAATTCCTCACGACCAGCCTCTGTGATCTGGTCATCCCAGGTAGCGTCTAAGCCATAGTACTTACCGTCGTCGAGCTTGATGTAATCCCAAGCATGACCGCCTGCACGTCCCTGATTATCAGCGTTAAGAGCCTGACCAAGGCTGAATATGCAGTCAAGACCTGCAAAATTGCAGAGAAGCTCATAAGATCTGCCGTAGGACTCGCAAACGCCTTCCTTATTTACAGCAGGACCAACTATATTGTGAGCGAACGGTGCATCAGAAGGAATCTTATGACCGCCCTGAGTCTTGTAGCTGCCGTCAGCATTCTTCTCGTAAGCATATGTCATGTTATCGAGCAGATACTGATAAAGTGCCTGATGCTTCTTAGCAAGAGTGTCAAGACCAGCTACCTTTGACTCAGCCTGACCATAGAAATCCTTGATCTTAGCCTGGATCTCCTGTCTTGCAGAACCGCTTGCATATTCAGCAGATACTGTAACAGCAAAAGAATATTTACCGTCTGTTGTGCGTAATACATCAGCGCCGTAACCATCTACAAAGTAGAACAGCGGGTTATCTGCCATAAAATTCTGAAGGAACTGATAACCACGTGCAAATCCCTCATACATCTGAGAATAATCAGTCACATTAACGCCAAAATCAGCGAGATCATATGTTGCGATTATATACACTGAGTCGCCGGAAACTGTTGTAGGAGCGATATTCTCGCTGCTGTTCCAGATATCAACACACTTGGTGTAAAGGTCATTATATGCAGACTTCATACCTGCACTGTAGGAACCATATGCATCAAGGTCAACATATCCGGGCTTGTTGCCGTTAGCGTCTTTCTGAGCGCCCTTATTGAAAAAGTTTGCGTCTTCAGCTGCAGATGCTGAAATAGCAGCAGTTACAGATATAGCAGCAGCTGCGGAAAGAGCTGTAGCTTTCTTTATGTACTTCATTAACTTCATAAGTACTAAACATCCTTTCTTAATCTGATTGTCGTTGTTTATCTGCCAAGGGAAGGAATGCTTATGCGAATGAACACCGGCGTTCCCTTTCGCAGTGCGGTCACCGTTGTTCAATGAAAGATCTTACTTTCTCTTCTTAGATGCAACGATCATACCGAGAGCAAGAACAGCGGTAGCGCCTACTACGGAAACTGCACCGGTCTTGGGGTTGTCGGTCTTGTTGCCGCTAGCTGCTGCACTTGTGTTTCCTGCTGCTGCGCTTGAAGCTGCTGTGCTGGAAGAAGCTCTGCTGCTGGAAGCTGTGCTGCTTGAAGATGCAGTGCTTGAAGAAGCTGTGCTGCTTGAAGATGCAGTGCTTGAAGAAGCTGTGCTGCTGGAAGAAGCAGTGCTTGAAGAAGCTGTGCTGCTGGAAGAAGCAGTGCTGGAAGAATCAGCTACGCTTGAAGAATCGGGTGTGCTGGAGGAATCA
>CADBTD010000151.1 GCA_902797535.1 uncultured Ruminococcus sp.
CGTTATAAGGTCGAGCTTGTATCTGCTTGTAAGGCGTGAGCCGAAATAGATTATGCTTTTATGGGAATTTATCATGCTTTTCACCTCTGCCGTTCTCAGTTTCTATTATAGCACATACAGTCTGCTTTGTCTATATGATTATACGCCGTAATTTTCCTGCGGTTATTGTTCAAGATGACTACGGCCCCCGTGAGCTGTCACCATTTCCGGAAGCATATGAACACCAGCAGTATCTGAAGCGACCCGTCACGGTGTACTTCGAGGGTGATGTTTCTTCCGCCGCTGTGATAAAGGCTGTGCTCCATTTCATGGCTGTGTCCTTTCGCTTATATGGCTGTGTGTATGATCTCTGTCTGTCGTTCGGCTCGCCGTACCGGAGCTGAGTAAAGCAACTCACGCTGTTGATCGTAACTGTCACCAATGTGTCACTTATTGCCAAAACTGACACTGATGTGTCGGTTTTGTATATCACACTGATACATCGGGATATATCAGACTGATAGGTATACATATATCACACTGATATACTTTTATATATCAGACTGATACATAAATTACTGTCAGACCGATATATTCATAATAGCATATCCGACAAAAAAAATCAACATCAAAAAAACAGCCCGTTGACTTTTTCTGTCAGCGGGCTGCGGTATACTATTTCTTTATTGCATAGAAGCCGCTCTGCATATATGAGCTCCATAACAGTTCGGCGACGGCAAATCCTGTCTTCTTTAGCAGGTCGAGGTGTTCGAGGATATTCATTGGGAAGAACTCGGTGCCGTACCTTGCGGTGTGATGCTTTACTTCCTCGGGGGTCCTGCCTGCTTTGAGCTCGTAGGCTTCAAGGCGTTCGATGAGAATATCCCTGCCTTCTTCGGTAAAGGGGGCAGTGTTCTCGAAACAGATGAATATGCCGCCCTTTTTCAGGGCACGGAAGCAGTTGGCGACAGCCTTTTCTCTTGTTGCCCTGTCGAAATAGTGGTGTGACTGTATGGCTGTCACGACATCGAACCTGTTTTCGTAATCGAGCTCTTCGGAACCTACAGAGCGGAATCCACATACTTCGCTGCCAAGAAGTTCTTTTGCTTCGCTGAGCATCTTTTCCGATGGATCGCAGAGCACTATCTCGGCAAGGTCGAGCTCTCTGAGGGCGCGCAGTCCGAGTATGCCCGTGCCGCAGCCCGTGTCGAGAAGCGATATCTTCCTGCCTGCGCAGTGAGTGCTTATCAAGCTGAATATCTGGTCGTATATCGCATCGTAATAGGGTATCACCTTACGGATGTTCTCGTTGTATTTTTCCACGTTGAATGCCGACTTGTTGTCCATGTCCTGTTCTCTCCCTGTATTATATGTTTATCTGTTGTTTATGCTTTCGGGGTAGAGGTCGTGGTGGGTGAGCCTGTCCCATGCCACCTGTTCCCATTTTGTGCCCGGCTGACCGTAGTTGCAGTAGGGGTCAATGGAGATTCCGCCGCGGGGCAGGAATTTTCCCCATACCTCGATATACTTCGGCTGCATCAGCTTTATAAGGTCCTTCATGATTATGTTCACGCAGTCTTCGTGGAAGTCGCCGTGGTTGCGGAAGCTGAAAAGATAAAGCTTCAGCGACTTGCTCTCCACCATTTTTTCTGCGGGAACGTAGGATATGTATATCGCCGCGAAATCGGGCTGACCCGTTATGGGGCAGAGGGATGTGAATTCGGGGCAGTTGAACTTTACAAAGTAGTCGTTGTCGGGGTGTTTGTTGGGGAATGTTTCAAGCACGTCGGGGCAGTAGTCCGAGGGGTATTTTGTGCCTGCATTTCCCAGCAGTGTTATATCGCCGTGTTCGTTCGAGTTTCTTCCGCTCATATCATTCGCTCCTTATTTTACGAGGCGTTATTTTCTTATGCCGTTTTCAAAATAATAGTATGGTTCTGTGCCGAAGTTCCTGCGATACCGTCGTTTATGGATATGGTATCCTGATCGGGCAGAGCCATTATTCCTGCGGTCTGTTCCTTTTTACGCACAGGAACAGTTTCATATCATCAGGGGGTCTGTCAGTCCGTTAGCTTCAAAAGCCTTTATCCTGTCTATGCAGGTGCCGCATTTGCCGCAGGGCTTGTCGCCGCCTTCATAGCAGCTCCAGGTAAGTTCGTAGGGTACACCGAGCTCGGTGCCGATGCGGACAACATCTGATTTATTGAGCGACACGAAGGGCGCTTCTATATGCAGCTGTTCGCCGCTGCCTGTGAATATCGCCTCGTTCATGGCGCTGTTGAATTTTTCCGAGCAGTCGGGGTAAGCATTACCTGCGGCATCATCGCTGTGAGCGCCGTAGTATATTACCCCGCAGCCGTTTGAGAGGGCTATGCTCGCAGCGCTTGCGAGGAACAGGCCGTTGCGGAAAGGCACATAGGTAGATACGGGTGCGCCGTCGGTCTCTTTCAGCTGGTCGGCGTAGCTTTCTTTGGGGATATCGCCCTGCGAGCCTTTCAGCAGGGTGCAGTCTGAGTCGGCAAAGATAGCCGCAAGGTCAAGGGTCTTGAGCGGAACGCCGTAGTGTGCCGCAACTTTTTCTGCGGCTCTCATTTCCTTATCGTGCTTCTGGCCGTAGTAAACGGAGAGAGCGATGACGTTTTCCGCGCCGTGTTTTTTTACTGCGAGCGCAAGGCAGGTGGAGCTGTCAAGTCCGCCGCTGAAAAGTACCAGTGCTTTCATGTGTGCTCCTTTCATGCCAGCAGGTCTTTAAGGTCCTGACGGGTCTTGTATTCTCCGAGGTAGGTCCTTGTTTCGGTGCGTGACGAGGTGTTTTTTATGCCTCTTGCGGTCATGCAGCTGTGCGAGCCGAGTATCCTTACGCCGACATCGGGAGTGCCTGCGGCTTCTGAGATTATCTCGGCGATATCACGTCCGAGCTTTTCCTGAAGCTGAAGGCGTTTTGCCGCCATGTCACATATCCTGGCTATCTTGCTCAGACCGAGGACTTTTCCCCGGGGGATATAGCTTACGTTCACGGTCATATCGTACATGAGCGCCATATGATGTTCGCAGTAGCTGAACACGGTTATATCCTTCATGACTATCGCTTCATCGCTGCCGTTTTCGGGGGCGGAGAAGGTCTTGCCGAACATCTGTGCTATCTCGTGATTGCTGTAGGCTGTACCCTCGAGCACCTCTTCGAGCATACCCGCGACTCTTGCGGGGGTCTCTCTAAGACCCTCACGGTCGGGGTCTTCTCCTATTGCCTCAAGCAGTCCTCTTATATGAAATTCGATCTTTTCTCTGTCCATTTCAGACACCTCTCCTTTCGGGATCCCATATGTATTTATGCAGCTGAAGTTGGAGCCTTACGCCGTTGAGTCTGCGTTTTATCATGAAATCAACTATATCGGCGGGGTCGATCTTCCCGAAAACGGGGCTTATATAGACGCTGCATTTATCTGTAAGGGTGTACTTTTCTATTATTTCTGCGGCACGTTCAAGGTCCTCTGTGCTGCCCGACACGAATTTCACCGCGTCGCATTTTTGCAGATATCTGTAGTTCTCGGTAAGCATACGGCTTTCCATGCCGCTTGACGGGAGCTTGTAGTCGAGGGTGAACACGGGACGGCAGGGCTTTTGCGCCAGCGTGCCGATATCTATGCTTCCGTTAGTTTCTATCTCGACCCTGTGGCCGCCTTTTATGAGAAGCTCTATCACCGAGTAAATATCCTTCTGCATAAGGGGTTCGCCGCCTGTAAGTGTGACATCACGGATGCCTGTGCTGTCGATATAGGCGGCTATCTGTTCTGCGGTCATTTCCTCTGCGGGGCAGGCAGATGTATTTGCCCATTTTGTGTCACAGTAGGAGCAGTCAAGGGCGCAGCCTCTGAACCGTATGAAGACCGCAGGTTCACCTGCACAGACGCTTTCGCCGTTGATGCTGACGAATTTTTCAGCTACATGAAAGCCCATATCACACCTCGTATACCGCACAGTTGTCGGGGGTCTCGTATACCGTTACCGAGCAGACGGAAAAGCCCTCCTGTGTCAGAAGCTCATAAAAGTGTTTTGAGAAATTCTCGGCGGTAGGTCTGAAATCCACCTCGGTAAGAGAGAAGCCTTCATCTTTGAGCGCCGCAAGAGTAGCGGGCTTGAAACTGTCTTTTTCGTATATAAGGGTGTGGTCGAATTTTTCTGCAAGCGCCCTTACTGATCTTTTCAGGTCGCCGAAATCCACGAGCATACCGCGCTTTGTGCCCTCAGCGGCAAGGTCGCTGCCGCTTATGCAGACTTCTATCTTCC
>CADBTD010000152.1 GCA_902797535.1 uncultured Ruminococcus sp.
GGCGAGTATGCAGATACTATATCTGCCGACAATAGCCTGTACCCCTCTGCGGTAGTGTAGGGCTTTTCGGTAAGAAATAATGCTGTTTCATCGGGGTGGAGCGTTTCACACAGCCGTACTGCATCATACCTTCGGCCTGCCCTTGCACCCAGGTCGAATATAAGCGCGTCACTGCCTGTCCATACTACCGCTGTGCAGCCTTTCCTGTCGGGGAGGATGGTTACGCTTTCGGGAGCCTTCAGCGAGGAAAGCAGCGATACGGCACATATTGCGGCGGCAAATATTCCCGTAAGCGCAGCAGTGTCTTTTGTGCTGTGTTTGGTGCGGTATGCAAGATATATCAGCGCAGATGCCGCAGCTGCACCGCAGAGAATCAGCGACGTTTTATGATATGTACCTGCATAGCTCAGCTTTGAACGGGTGATAAGACGGCATAAGTCCATCAGAAGACGTGAGAGGATACCCGCAAGCCGTATCACGGGGGTGAGAAGTCCGCCGCTGAGCATGAATATGAAGGCAAGACACAGACATACAGCGCATATCGGTATGAGCAGAAGATTTGACAGCACACTGAGGAGCGGCAGTTCACTGAAATAGTACGCCGTAAACGGAAGCATTATTATGTAAACGCATATATAGGATATCACAGCCTTTGCTGATGACGACTTTACACGGTCTCGGCATAATTCGGGCGACAGTGAACCGAATGAATATGATGCGGCAAATGACATGAGAAATGATGCGGATGTCACCGCATAAGGGCAGCTAAGGGTCATGAGTATCGCCGCCGCACCGAGCGAATTTGAAGATGTACTTCGCCGTCTGAAAAACACCGCTGTGAACCCGAATCCGCTCATTATACAGGCTCGTACTACGGGTACGGAAAATCCCGAAAATGCCGCGAAGGCTGTGAGAAGTGCGATCATTACTGCGGACCGCAGCATCTTTGACGGAATAAGCGGCTTTATCATAAACAGTATCACCGCACAGAGTATGACGATATGCGTGCCCGACACAACAAAAATGTGCCCGAGTCCCGAACGGAAAAGAGCGCTTGTGTCTTCGGCTGAAAGCCCGCTTCGGTCGCCGCACAGCACCGATACTATGAAACTGCCCGCACGCTTGCCGCAGACGGCGTATATCCTGCCTTTAGTTCGTTCTCTCAGCTTTGAAACATAACGTATCACAGCATTGTGGCCGCCTGCCGGCGCAACTTCGGCATTGCCGTCACAGGTAAGGTAAATGCCCTTTGAGCGTAGATAGTCCTCACGCTCAAAACGGGAAGTGTTTACGGGGAGCGTCGCATCAAATACCGCAGTCACCTTATCGCCGCATACGATGCCGCTGTCGGCACAGTACAGGCTGACCTTTGTTTTTATGCCGCTGTCGGTCCTGCCTTTTACGGTCACAGAAAGCCTGTCGCTTGCCGTGTGTTCAAGAGCCGTTACTGTGCCCGAAACAGTCACACGGCTGCCTGCAAGTGCCTGCTGCGCTCCGACAGTCTGCGTTTCGTAACAGTAAAGATATACGCCTGCCGCAAGTGCCGCTGTGCTTATCAGCAGGGCAAAGCGTGAAAGCCTTTTTCCGAGCGCAAAAACTGCCGCAGAAACAAATGTCGCTGCGGCAGCAATAATGATCGTCCTGTATGTACCCGCAAAGGCCGCTGCAAAAAGCGCAGAAAGCCACCCCATAGATGCAAAAGCGAGCTTTGATTTCAGCTTTTCCGGAGAAGGGCGGTCTTTCATGGCGGTCACGCCTTTCGGTCTATTTTGTTCTTCCGCTGTCTGAAAAGTACGCCGTTACAGCCATTATGAACATGGTCAGCAGAAGTTTGTCACGAATCTTCATCAGAACAGCTCTACTGTCTCGATACCCAGTATATCCAGATGCTTTTCGAGCATTGTCTTGACTGCGGCGCAGATGTTTATCCATGCACGCTTCTTGTTCTCATCGGGCTCGTCAACTATATGGTTCTCGTGATAGAACTTAGCGAACAGCTCGGCCAGCTTATAGGCGTTCTCACACACTATATTCGGTGCTCTGTCGCGGAAGGCAAGTCCGAATGCCTCTCCGCTCATAGCTATGCCGAGAAGCATCGCACGCTCTGAATCCGAGTATATCTCAGCGGAATCAAAGCAGTCAGAGCCGCCTGTCTTGTTAAGTATCGAGTTCACGCGGGCTACCGAGTAAAGCAGGAACGAGCCTGTCTTGCCCTCTGCCGCCATGAACTTGTCAAGGTCGAAGATATAGTCCTTTGCACGGTGATTGATAAGATCGCCGAACTTTATAGCTGCCACAGCCACGCGCCTTGCGATATCTGCCTTGTCCTCCTCGGCAGAGTGTGTGGACTTGTCAACCATACCCTTTGCATAGTCGTACACCATATCATAGAGAACTTCAAGGCGCATAACGCCGCCCTCACGGGTCTTGTAGGGCTTGCCGTCGGTGCCGTTCATGGTGCCGAAGCCGAGATGCTCAAGACTGCATTCGTCTGAAACTATGTTCGCTTTCTTTGCGCAGCGAAATACCTGTGTGAAGTGCAGGCTCTGGCGGCTGTCCACCACATACCATATCATATCCGGCTTCCATTCCTTGGTACGCTGTATTATGGTAGCAAGGTCGGTGGTGGCGTATATGTTTGAATCGTCTGATTTCTTGATTATAACGGGAGGGATAGTCACCTTGTCCGAATCTTCCGCAACGTCAACTACCATTGCGCCCTGACTCTCGTACATAAGACCCTTTGAGTTGAGGATATCGAGCAGCTCGGGAACGAACTTTTCTGCGTCGCTCTCGCCGTACCAATAGTCAAAGGATACATTCAGCTTGTCGTAGTTTGATTTGATATCGGCTACTGATATCTTTATTATCTCTTTCCACAGAGCTATGTAAGCAGGGGCACCCTTCTGAAGCTCGGCTGTAACGGCTTTTGCCTTAGCCTTGAACTCATCGTTCTCCTTGCTCTTTGCGCTTGCAAAGGGGTAGACTTCGTTGAGCTCGTCTACGGTCAGGGGCATACCGCTGAAACTTGCGGGGTCAAAGCCCTCCTTAAAGCATTCCCAGTCGGGGTGACGCTCTTTGAGTTCAGCGATAACAAGACCTATCTGCAAGCCCCAGTCACCGAGGTGAACGTCTGCGATGGTCTTTCTGCCTGTAGCGGCAGCAAGACGCTTCAGAGATTCGCCTATAACAGCCGAGCGCAGATGCCCTATATGCAGCGGCTTTGCAACGTTTGGTCCGCCGTAGTCGAGTACTATTGTTTCGGGCTTTTCTGCCTGAGGTATGCCCAGGTTCTCATCAGAAAGTACGTCCTTTACATAGCTTAAAAGCAGTTTGTCGGACACGTCCATGTTTATGAAGCCTGCGCCAACGACCTCTATTTTTGCGAAGCTGTCGTCGTCTGCCAGCTTGTTTGCTGCCTCCTGTGCTATCATGCGGGGAGCTTTCTTATACAGCTTTGCCCCTGCAAATGCACCGTTGCACTGGAACTGGCAAAGGTCGGGACGGTCGGAAGTAACCACCGTACCAAGTTCAGCCGAATATCCGCAGGCTTCAAAAGCCGCAGACAGCTTTTCGGTAAGTATCTGTGTCAATGCTTTCATTATTCTTTCCTCCGATAGTAATGTATTCTATATCATTATACCATAGAATTATTAAAAAGTAAAGGTATCATGCGTGAGATTTTTGATACAGCGCAAAAACGCACTTTCACGGTATATACTGTGGTCTGTATCTGTCAGAAACAGCATATGTGGTGGCACTATGTTTTGTATGAATTTTTTACCAAATAAAATAAATTACAAAATGTTTTCACCCTGTTATCACCAACTGTCCGATTTATCTCCCTTATGTTGTAAGAACTAATGAAAAATCTTGTGCAGTCTGACGAAAAAAGCCCCTTTTCCTTGACGGAATAGTCAAAATGGGGTATAATAGATTACAAATCAGTAACTAAAAGTTACTCAGGCAACGACCCCTCGGAGGGATTTCTATGAAATATGAAAGAAAATATACGTTAAAGAAAGCAGCGGCGGCAGCTCTCGCAGTAATGATATCATTATCCGTATTTGGCGTGAGCAATGCTGACAGGATGCTGCAGACTGACCGTGTAGTTATCACAGGCGCTGCCGCAGAGAAAGACGAAAAAGCGGAGTATGACCGCCAGCTTGCCGAGCTTGAAAACAAAAAGGCTGAGCTTGACAGGAAAATAGCTTCCGCAGGAAGCGATATAAGGGGTAAACAGGCAAAACTCGATGCCGTGAACGAAAAGGCCGAGGTTATCAAGAAAAAGATCGAAAAGGTAGCAAAGAAGACCGCTGAACTTGAAGATGAAATGGTCGAACTTGATACCGCTATACTTGAAACGAATATGAAGCTCGAGAAGAGCAAAGAGGATATAGGCGTTAACCTCAAGGAATTCAAGGAAAGACTGCGTGCTATGTACGTGGCAGGAAACGAATCCTATTCCGAGGTGCTTATCAATGCCGAGAGTTTCTATGATGTTCTTATGAGAATAGAACTCGTAAAGCGTGTGGCAGAGCATGATAACGAAACTATCGACCTGCTCCTCGAACAGAAGGAACAGATAGAGGCTTATCAGGCAAAGCTCGAAAAGCAGAATGCGGAACTTCTTGAAAAGAGCCGTGAATACGGTGAAAGATACAAAGACCTTACCGAACAGCAGTCCGAGCTTCTCAAGATGCAGAAGGAATACGGTGACTCTATCAAAGCGCTCCAGGGCGACCTCAGCAAGTATGTGAATGAGGCGGCAAGCGTAAGCGGCGAGTACGACAGAGTAGCTGAAAAGGCAAGGACCGCTACCACTACCACAATGGCAACAACTGCTGCTCCTCAGGTCATTACCGACAGCGATGATAATGACAGCGACGACAGCGGCAGAGCAACTACTACAAGACGTTCTTCATCTGATGATGACAACGGCGGCTCTGATAACAGGTCTTCCACTACAAGAAGAACTACCACAGCGGCTTCCGAAGACCCCGATGAGCCCGATACAACGACAACCACAAGAAGACATGAAGAGCCCACCACTACTACCACAAGAGCTCCCGAGACTACCACTACAACTACCACCACACCTGCTCCCGAGCCTGAGCCCGAACCCGAGCCTCAGCAGAATGACGATGCGGAGTACAAGAGAAATGTTGTAGTAAACTATGCTAAGGGAATGGTAGGCGGAAGCTATGTATGGGCAGGCGAGAATTACGCAGCCTGCGACTGCTCCGGACTTGTTCTTCTTTCCTACAGACAGATAGGTATAAACCTTCCTCACCTTGCACAGTCACAGGCAGGTTACGGCTGGGGCGTTTCAAGAAATGAACTTCTGCCCGGCGACCTTATCTTCTTCGGCTCGTGGTCGAATATCTATCATGTAGCAATGTACATAGGCGACGGAAGAATGGTACACGCCGCAAATACCAGTCAGGGTATAATCATTTCAAACCTTGACAGCTGGGCAATATACAACCCTGTGGTATGCTACAGAAGACTTATATGATATGACAGCTTACATATGATGAGAGAAAAGCGAAAAGCTCCCGACCGTTTCGGGAGCTTTTTTGTATGCTGTGCTGTCATGCGTCGTCCGAAAGTGAGGTGCGCCCATTCAGAACGTCCCCGGCGAGTATCTTTTTGGCAAGATCCGGCTGTTCAAACACGGGGCTGTGAGCCGAATCCTCAAAGGTGTAAAATCCCTTTACGTCGGCGCTGACAAAGTCAAAGTATTCCCTTTGCAGGTCATAGTCGGTGGTGCGGTCATATTTTCCTGCAAAAACATAAAATGGGATCTCAAGACGCTGAACTTCGTCTTCCGCTCTGAATGACAGCCTGTTTGCAGCGCATTTGTCGGAGAAGACCTTGCCCCGCCATATGTTTATACGCTCTTTCTGAGTAAACTCAGTCATGCGCAGGCTGGGAAAGAACAGGCCGCTTATCACCGAATCCATATCTCTTGTTGTACCCACACCAAGTCTGTGCATGGCTTTGTCACGGGTCTTGGCAAGGTATTTCTTTGCAAGCGGATCATCTGCTGAAAATTCCTTCGGCTCGCCGTCAAAAAGGCTGCCGTACTGCTCAAGCTCCTTTTTCAGACTGCCTTCCGCCTTGTCCAGCATATACCTGTATGCCGCCTGCTCGGATCGGGGCTGGTCACATACGAGTCCCATGGCGATATATGCTTCAAACTTTTCGGGATGCGCCGCCGCAAGGGGCAGTCCGACCTGTGTGCCGAATGAATGGCTCATAAGGTATATCCTGTCCTGACCGAATCTTTCCCGCAGATAGTCGGTGACAGCTTCCGCATCTTTAAGATACTGCTCATTGGTCATGGTGCTTTCGTCGGTGTGTTTTTCATATGAAAGTCCTGTCCCGCGATAGCTGGGCATACATACCGTAAATATGTCATCAAGTCCGCCGGGATATTCCGTTTCGAGCAGATATTCCGGTATGCCGGGGCCTCCGCCCAGCAGCAGAAGTACCGGAGACCCCTGCGTTCTGCCCTTTATCACCATGCCGAGCTTTGCGCCGTCTGCATCGATGTATGTTTTTTCGCATACGGCATAGCTGTCTTTGTTCTTCATCTTCCCGGTGCTCGGCGGAAATACCGCCATAGCCGCTGTGAATACCGCCCCTGCAACGATAAGTGCTGCATATCTCTTTTTCATAAGTTATCTCCTCTCCGAAAATGCGTGAAAACAGTGCTCTGAGATGTCTGTACGGCTTTTTTCGGACACAGTATACCACAGAATATCTTAACTAATCATTAAATCTGCAAACGCTGTGAAAATTTTTCTCCGCCCTTGCATTTATCGGTGAGTTGTGCTATACTATATAGTGATATACTATTTTTTGAATGAGGTGTACAATATGACAGAATTAAAGGAATACAGAGGACATATCAGAAACTGGAAAGCTCTCTGCGCCGAGCTTGGCGTTGACAGCACTCTTGCCCGACCCGAGCGTGAGCGTCAGCTTATCGTCAAGGGATTTGAAAAGTGGGGCAAGGCTCTGCCCGACCATCTTTACGGTATGTTCGCTTTTGCAGTATATGATACCGATACAGATACTCTCACCTGCGTGCGTGACCAGTTCGGAACAAAGCCTTTTTACTATTACCTGACCGCTGACGGCAGACTGCTTTACGGCACAATGATAAGGCAGATAATGGAGCAGGAGGGCTTTGTCAAGGAGCTTAACGAGTCCATGCTCCAGATATATCTTTCGCTAACCTACGTTGCGGGCGAGGATACCTTCTTCAAGGGCGTGAAAAAGCTGATGCCCGGCTGCATACTTACTTTTAAAAACGGCAGCATAGATATCGAGCGCTACTGGCACCCGACATTTGCACCCGATCGTTCAAAGTCGCTCGAGGATTATGCAAATGAGATAAACGACACCATGAAGACTATCATGACCGAGGTAAAGGAGGAGGGCGAAACTGCCGAGAGCTTCCTTTCAGGCGGCGTTGATTCGGCTTATGTGCTTGCCATGAGCGACGCACAGATGTCCGACAGCTGCGGTTATGACGAGGAGCGCTTCGATGAAAGCCGTGTGGCAAAGGCTACCGCTGATGTGCTCGGCAGAAAGCAGAGTGTTCTTAAAGTAGACCCGAAGATGTTCTTTGACGTTGTGCCTTATACTATGTATAATATGGAGCAGCCTCTGGGCGACGCTTCCGCAATAGTGTTCACTCTCGGCTGCAACGCCACTGCACAGCACACAAAGCTCTGTTACTCGGGCGAAGGCAGCGATGAATTCTTCGGCGGATACAATATGTACCGCAACGCCGAGCGCTACGGCGACAACTTAAAGACCTTCTATGTGGGCAATACCAATATAATGAAGGAAGACGAAAAGCAGCGCATACTTCAGCACTATGATCCTTCGGTGCTCCCCATAAAGCTCGTAGAGCACATCTATGAGGAGGACGAGGGACTTGACCCCCTCACCAAGATGTCCGATGTGGATATAAGGATCTGGCTCGAGGGCGATATCTACCTTAACGTTGACAAGATGTCCACAGCGGCGGGACTTGAGATAAGAATGCCTCTTACCGACCGCCGCATATTCGATATAGCTTCGCGTATGCCAAGCGAGTACAAGGTCACCGAGGAACAGAACAAAGTCGCTTTCCGTACCGCCGCCGCAAAGGTGCTGCCCGATGAGATAGCCTTCCGCAAAAAGCTCGGCTTCATCGTGCCCGTGCGCATATGGCTCGCTGATGAGAATTACAACGCAGATGTACGCAGACTTCTTTCAAGCGATATAGCTGCAAAATTCTTCAAGCCCGAGGAGATAAAGGCTGTATATGATGAGTATGTAGGCGGAAATTCCGACCTCTGGAGAAAGATATGGACTTTCTATACATTCCTTGTATGGTACGAGGAGTATTTTGTAAAGAGATGATCTGACAGTATCCCTTGAACGGAGGACGTTTTAATGAGTATATTTGTATACCCCGATGATAAAGAACTTGTGTATATGGGAAGGACAGACGAGCGTGACGGCGCAGTCCGCTTCTTCTGGCCGGGAACAAGCGTAAAGCTGAGATTCAGGGGCAGGTCTGCTTCCTGTATCATACGCAGTCACAGGTATTATTTCAATATGTACCTGGGCGTTGTGGCAGACGGCAAAATGTTCAGGATACCTGTTCCCGAAAGCAGTGAAGACGTAAAGCTCACCTTGTGCGAGGGTCTTGATGACACAGTGCATGAGCTTATTATATACAAGGCTCAGGCAGGCTCGAACTATCTTGAGTTCAAGGGCTTTGAGCTCGATGACTCCGCCGAGACCCTTGACCCCGCACCTCTGCCGTCCCGCAGGATAGAGTGCTACGGTGACAGCGTTTCGGCAGGCGAGGTCAGCGAGGGCGTTGAATACACCGCTTCCTCAGACCCCGAGGGTCATGAGGGCAGGTATGATAATTCCTGGTATGCCTATCCGATGATAACCGCAAGAAATCTCGGCGCCTCCATAAACAATATGGCACAGGGCGGTATAGCGATATTTGACAACACGGGATATTATCACTCCCCCGACTATATCGGAATGGAAAGCGTATATAACAAGACCTGCTTTATCCCCGAGGCTGAGGGCGGCATGACCGAATGGAACTTCAGCAGATACATACCCCATGTGGTGATATTTGCAGTGGGGCAGAATGATCATCACGCCCCCGATGATTCGGTAATAGACATCTCAGACCCCGTTTACCGTGAAAAGTGGAAGAGCAGATACAAGTCGATAATAACCGACCTCAGGTCAAAGTACCCGAAGGCACTTTTCATACTCACACTTACGGTGCTTGAGCATTCTCCGTGCTGGGACAGCGCAGTAGACGAGATATCCCGTGAACTCGGCGACCGTATGGTCGTACATTATAAATTCAGAAGAACAGGCAGGGCGACCCCGGGTCACCCGAGGATCACCGAACAGTACGAAATGGCAGAGGAGCTTACCGCATATATAAGCAGTCTTGGCGACAGCGTCTGGAGGGACTGACCTATGAATTACATACAGAGACTCGGCGAAAGGGCAAAGGATGCCCGTGAGGAGCTTGTGACCGCTCCCTCGGGGAAAAAGAATGACGCACTTTATGAAATGGCGCATATTTTCAGAAGGTGCGCTCCGAAGATAATCGAGGCAAATGAAAAGGACCTGGCGCTTATCAGTGCAAGGGGCGTTTCAGATGATGTCATCGAAAGGGTGCGTATAGACGAAAAGCGCATCGATGAACTTGCCGATATGTTTGAGAAACTCTGTGTGCTGCCCGACCCCGTCGGAGAGATAGTCGGCGGCGAGGTGGGCGAATACGGTATGCGGATACGCCGTGAAAGAGCGCCTGTGGGTGTCGTGGGCATGATCTATGAAGCCCGTGCGGGAATAGCCGCCGAGGCAGCGGCGCTGTGCATCAAAAGCGGCAATGCCGTTATACTCAGGGGCGGCAGGGAAGCCTTCAATACCGACAGCTTTCTGGTGTCGCTCATGAGAAAGGCTGTGGCAACTTCGGGATTTCCCGAGGATATAATACAGCTTGTGGAGGACTCTGACAAAGGCACCGTGATAGACATGATGCGTGCCAACGACTGTATAGATCTGCTTATACCAAGAGGCAGCAGACAGCTTGTCAATGCCGTTGTCAAGCAGGCATCTGTCCCGGTGCTTGAAACAGGGGACGACGGCTGTCATATATATGTTGATGAATCGGCCGATATGAACATGGCTCTCGATATCATAAAGAGCGCCTCCGACAGCCCGAGAGGCAGAGTGCGCACTATACTTGTACACCGCGACTGCGCCGAGGAACTTCTCCCGAAGGTAGAAGCCGAGGTAGACAGAAAGCTGCGGGGCTGTGAGATGACCGCAGTGATACTCGGCGGTGCAGCGCCCGCTGATGAGGATACCTATATGGGCGCAAGGGCAGACAGCGGAGTTCTTGCTGTCCGTGTGGTAGACGGCATAGGCGACGCAATAAGGCATATACAGCAGTTCGGTTCGGGGGCGTGCGAATGTATCATCACCGAGCGTAGCTTTGCCGCAGATGAATTTCAGCACCGTGTAGATGCGGCGGCGGTCTTTGTCAACTGTTCCCCTGCATTCAACAGCGGCGACGGTCTCGGCATAGGCACCGATATGGGAGTTTCCGTGCAGAAGCTCCACACAAGAGGACCTATAGGCCTTGAAGATCTTACCGCTGTAAGGTGGCTTATAAACGGCAACGGCGAAAAGCCGATATACTAAATCAGATGCACTTTAAGTGTGCGTCGGGGAGATGTGATATGACAGAGCTTTTGTCGCTTTCGGATAAGGCGGTAGAGCCGTACTTTCTCGGAGAAAGACAGCTCAGACACTACAATGAACCCGGTGAGGGGCTTTTTATAGCCGAATCCCCCAATGTCATTTCCCGTGCTCTTGATGCAGGATATCAGCCTGTATCCTTTCTCGTACAGCGCAGATACGCGGAAAACAGCATGAACGGTATACTTGACCGCTTTGATGTGCCTGTCTATACGGGCAGTGACGAGCTTTTGTCGGGCATAAGGGGCTTTGATATGGTCAGGGGAGCGCTCTGTGCCATGAAAAGAAGACCTCTGCCTGCCGTTGGCGAAGTTCTTGACGGCGTTTCGCGCGTGGCTGTACTTGAAAATATCGTCAACCCCTCGAACACAGGTGCGGTATTCCGTTCGGCGGCGGCACTGGGCATGGAAGCGGTCCTGCTGTCACACGGTTCAGCCGACCCGCTCAGCAGACGAGCCGCAAGAGTGGCTATGGGGACGGTATTCCAGATACCCTGGACCTATTATGATGATATCGCTGAGATAAAGTCCTGCGGATTCACGCTGGCGGCACTTGCCCTTACAGACAGCGCAGTAAGCATAGACGACTGCGGACTTGAAAATACCGAACGCCTTGCAGTGGTCACAGGCACCGAAGGCGAGGGGCTTTCTGCGGAGACCATAGCCGCCTGCGATATGTCTGTGATAATCCCCATGTATAACGGTGTAGATTCGCTCAATGCCGCCGCCGCAAGCGCAGTTGCGTTCTACAGACTCGGAAAAAGGCGCTTTTGAAAGAAAAAATACAGATTATCCATATCCTGTATATAACTGTATGATAAGATAATGACTGCTGTCAGAATACATATGAAAGGACAACAATAATAATGAAAAAATACATAATAACTTTTCTTATATCCATGGTGCCGCTGATAGAACTCAGAGGCGGTATCCCCGCAGGCGTTCTTGGCTACGGCCTTCCGTGGCAGAAGGCAGTCATCATCTGTATGATAGGCAACATGATCCCTGTTCCGATAATCTTCTTCTTTGCAAGAAAGGTGCTTGAATGGGGCAAGGATAAAAAGGTAATAGGCAAGTTTTTCACATTCTGCCTTGAAAAAGGTCATCACGGCGGTGAAAAGCTCAAGAAAAAAGCAGGAAGAGGTCTTTACTGGGCGCTGCTGCTGTTCGTGGGCATCCCCGCACCCGGCACAGGCGCATGGACAGGCACCCTTGCCGCAAGTATGCTGGATCTTGATTTCAAGAAGAGCATACTCGCAGTAATAGGCGGAGTCATTCTCGCATCGACTATAGTTACCGTAGCCAC
>CADBTD010000153.1 GCA_902797535.1 uncultured Ruminococcus sp.
AGGGATACGGGCGGTCATTTTGTTTATCGCGGCTTTTATCTCTTCCTTTGACGGAATGCGGGGAGAATGTATGTCATATACTCCGGGACCCGGTTCTGTGCGGAAATCATTGGCTTTAAGCACATCGAGTATAGAAAGATCCGAACGCGACGCTTCAAAGGTTATGACATCTGCGTCCATAGCGTCTATCTCCCTGATCATATCTGCAAACTCGCTGTAGCACATATGGGTGTGTATCTGAGTCTCGGGCTTTACGCCGCTGTGAACATATCTGAATGCTGGGATAGCCCAGTCAAGGTAATCCACATGCCGATCTGACTTTCTGAGGGGCAGCTTTTCACGCAGGGCGGCTTCGTCTATCTGGATGATCTTTATGCCGTTTGCTTCAAGGTCGAGCACCTCTTCGCGGATAGCCTTTGCTATCTGGAAAACGCTGTCTTTAAGGGAGATATCCTCACGGGGGAACGACCAGTTAAGTATGGTAACGGGGCCTGTCAGCATACCCTTTACGGGCTTGTCGGTAAGGCTTTGTGCGTATACAGACCACTTTACGGTGATGGGCTTTGCGCGTGAAACGTCGCCCCATACTATCGGAGGCTTGACACAGCGTGTACCGTAGGACTGGACCCATGCCTTTTCGGTGAATATATAGCCGTCAAGGCACTGACCGAAATACTCCACCATATCATTGCGCTCATACTCACCGTGTACAAGTACATCAAGTCCTATCCGCTCCTGAAGCGAGATACAGTCGGATATCTTCTTTGCGATAAATTCATCATATTCAGCCTGAGAAAGTATGCCCTTTTTAAAGCCTGCACGAGCAGATTTAACATCCTGAGTCTGAGGGAATGAACCTATGGTAGTCGTGGGGAAAAGCGGCAGTCCGAAGCGCTTTTTCTGTATCTTTTCACGCTCGGCAAAAGCGGGCAGACGGGTAAGGTCCTTTTCGGGGACTGAGAATTCTTTATGCTCTTCGCTCACGCCCGTGCGCGGCTCGGTGTGAAGAGCCTTGCTGCGTTTGAATTCCTCGGTATCTTCGGGGGAAGCAGCGGAAAGGACGCTTTTAAGCTCGGAAAGCTCGGTGAGCTTTTCTTCTGCGAAAGCGAGGTGACGCTTATAGCTGTCGGAGAGGACCGTTTCGTTTTTGAGTGTGCAGGGCACATGGAGAAGCGAGCATGAGGTGGATATAACTATGTCGCCGGTATGCTTTTTAAGCTCAGTGATGACGGAAAGCACACGGCTGTAGTCACATCTCCAGATATTCTTGCCGTTTACGACACCTGCAAAAAGGGTCTTGCCCTTCGGGAAGCCGTTGGTCTTGACCAGGTCAAGGGATTTTTTGCCTTCGACGAAATCAAGCCCGATACCGTCAAAGTCAAGTGCGGTGAGCTCATCAAAGCAGTCGCGGACATCGCCGAAATAGGTTTGTGCAAGCACCTTAACGCCGCCCTTAGCGGTGAGTATCTTCTTGTACAGCGAAGTGAGAAGTGCGATATCCTCTGCGGTCATATCAAGAACAAGGGCAGGCTCATCAAACTGCACCCACTGTGCCCCAAGAGAATCAAAGCGGCGCAGAAGTTCAATGTAGGCTTCAGCAGCAGCATCGGCAAAATCTTCGGCAGTCTTGGTACCCTTGTACTTTGCGAGTTTAAGAAAAGTATATGCACCGACTATGACAGGACGGGTAACAACACCCGAAGAGAGCGCCTCGGAGAAAAGGTCAAAAGGCTTTTTACCTGTGAGCTTAAGTTCGGTGGAATCATCTATCTCGGGGACGATATAATGATAATTGGTATTGAACCACTTTTTCATGGCGAGTGCCTTTACATCGCCCTTGCCGCCCTGATATCCTCTTGCGGCAGCAAAATACTTATCGAGTACCGGCAGGTCAAGATCTGCGAAACGCTTTGGAACGGCGTTCAGCAGAAATGCGGTGTCAAGCACAGCATCATAGTAGGAAAAGTCATTTGAAGGGATAAGGTCTATGCCATTTTTCTGCTGTAATTCAAGGTTGCTTCGGCGTATCGTCACAGCGGTCTGTTCAAGTTCAGCGGCCGATATCTCACTGCGGAAATATTTTTCGGCGGCAAATTTAAGTTCACGAAGGCTGCCTATCCTGGGGTAGCCGATTATTGTTGTTTTCATTTCATATTCCTCCTGTATGAATTGCGGTAATAATATTATAGCACATCCGTCTGAAATGTGTTAATACTAAAAAAATATGCAGTGCCATAGATAAAAGCTATGGCGGATGATAGAGTTTTGTCAATATTCTTGACAACAGTGTAATGATATGATATCATATTCATTATCGGAGGGATACTATGGATAACAACAAGATAGCCGCTTTTATAAAGAAACAGAAGGTCGCCTTTATATGCTCTGTTGACCGTGACGGATTTCCAAATGTTAAAGCTATGCTGAAGCCGAGAAGGATAGACGGTATACAGTATTTCTATTTCTCGACAAACACTTCTTCAATGAGAGTAAAGCAGTACATGGAAAACCCGAAAGCCTGCATATACTTTTACCATAAGGGACTGATAAAGTACACGGGCGTTATGCTTAAAGGAAAAATGGAAGTCCTGACCGATCAGAAGACGAAGGACATGATCTGGCGCAGGGGCGACACGATGTTTTACAAAGGCGGAGTTACCGATCCGGATTACTGCGTACTGAGATTTTGCGCAGAAAGCGGAAGATATTACTGCGATCTTAAAACGGAAAACTTCACGGTCGGCTGACGGCAAGATCATAATTTTTTTAAAAAAGCCCTTGACAATGGGGAATTTCGGGTGTATAATAGTTTTATATAGCTTAAAGGCTGTGACGAAGACAGTAGTTCTCATAGCTGTGAAAGTAATAAGCGAGCCGCAGACGGTGAAAGTGCGGTACGAGTAGCAGGAGAATGAATATCACTTCCGAGCCGCAACGCTAAAAGGCTTTGCCGAGTAAGCTGCGCCGCATTTCCTGCGTTAACGGGAACACGTATGACGGTACGATGTAAAAGGTGGTATAAACGTAAAGTGTGAGCTTTCGTCCTTTTTACAGGGGCGAAGGCTTTTTTGTTCCTCTTTTGCATTGGACAGAAAACACAGAAGACTGTTCTGAAAAGGAGGAATAACCATGATAACAGACAGCTTTGACGTACACTCAGAGGCAATAATAGACCCTTTCAAGCTAAAGGGCGAAGGACTTCCGAAAGCAGATATCTGCATTATGACCTTTTCATATGTCATTGAGCAGGCAGTGCTGAAAAGCTTTGACTGTACGCAGATCGGCGTTTTGAAGAACGTGACAGGAGATATTCCCGTTTACGCCTTTGACTATAAGGGAAAGCGGATAGCATTTTTCAAGTCATATGAAGGCGCACCTGCGGCAGTGGGTGCGGTGGAAGACTGTATCATGGCGATAGACTGTGATAAGTTTCTTGTGTTCGGCGGCGCAGGCTGTCTTGACAAAGAGATAGCTATGGGCAGGGTAATGGTCCCCACCGAAGCATACCGTGATGAGGGAACATCCTATCATTACGCTGAGGCATCTGACTATATCACCATAAAAAATGCAGACACTGTGGCAAGGTTCATGAAAGACAACGGTCTTCCGTATATAACAGGAAAGACCTGGACTACCGACGCCTTTTTCAGAGAAACGAGAAACAACTTCGCAAAACGAAAGGCTGACGGCTGTATCTCGGTGGAAATGGAAAGCGCGGCACTTCAGGCGGTATGCGATTTCAGAGGCTTTGAGTTTTACACATTTTTCACGGGCGGCGACCTGCTTGATGCTCCCGAGTGGGATGCGCGCAAGAAGGACGGTGTCGTAAAGGGCACGCAGAACGATGCGGGACATTTCGACATAGCCCTTGAGCTGGCAGTCTGTGTAACAAGCCAAAAAGAGTGAGGTACATATGGTAAAGGCTGTTATCTTTGATATGTTTGAAACACTGGTGACGATGTTCGAGGGACGGACCTACTACAGCGAGGACATTGCAGCGGATATGGGCGTTGACACTGAGCTTTTCCGCAGGGAATGGCACGCTACAGAAAATGACAGGACTGTCGGAAAGATGACGGGGAAAGAGGGTCTGACCATCGCTTTTAAAAAGCTCGGAGTCTTTTCCGAGGAAAGCGTAAGGCTGACGGCTGCCAAAAGATATGAAGCTATCTCGGATACATTTGAACGGGTGCCCGACGAATCGCTGCAGCTGCTCAAAGAGCTTCGCAAGGCGGGCATAAAGACGGCGCTTATTACGAACACCTTTTCAGATGAATGTGAGATCATCAGGAAAAGCAGGCTTTATCCGCTGTTTGATGAGGCGCTGATATCCTATGAACTTGGTATGCGCAAACCCGACCCCGAAATATACAGGGCGGCACTCGAAAGGCTCGGCGTAAAGGCTGAAGAGTGCCTTTATGTGGGCGACGGCGGTTCACGGGAGCTTTTCGGAGCGCGTGACGCAGGCATGAAGCCCGTGCAGGCAGTATGGTTCAGGTCAAGAGCATATGAGCCTCACATAGCCTGTCCCATTTACGAGGAATTTCCGCAGGCTGAAAAACAGCTCGATATACTCGGTATGCTTTAAGAGGTGAGATAAACGGCAGGACTCGGAACGGTAATAAACTGTGCGAGCATCGTTGCAGGCGGCATAGCGGGCAGCTTTATCGGAAAACTGTTCGGCAAGGATCAGCAGGACATGATAAACAGGTCATGCGGCATAAGCGTTATATTCATAGCGATAGCGGGCGCCATGCAGGGTATGCTTAAAATAGACAAGGGAGAGATAGCGAGCGGACGGTCGATGCTTGTGGTGCTCTGCATTGCGGCAGGAACGGCAGTCGGTGAGCTTCTCAAAATAGAAAACGGCTTTGAACGGTTCGGAGAATGGCTCAAACAGAAAACGGGAAACAGCGGCGACAAGCAGTTTGTAAACGCATTCGTAACTGCATCGCTGACGGTATGCATAGGCGCTATGGCTATAGTCGGAGCGATACAGGACGGCATATCGGGCGACCATTCGATACTCGCAGTAAAGTCTGTGCTTGACCTTATCATAGTAGCTGTGATGACATCATCACTCGGAAAGGGCTGTGCGTTTTCAGCGATACCCGTGCTTATATTTGAAGGGCTTATAACACTGCTTGCAAGACTGATAGCGCCCGTTATGACAGACACGGCAACGGCGTACATATCGCTGATAGGCTCGGTGCTGATATTCTGCGTAGGCGTGAACCTTGTATGGGAAAAGAGGCTGAGAGTCGCAAATATGCTGCCTGCGGTGATATTCGCAGCGGCGGCGGCATATCTGCCCATGTAAACGAACGGAGTGATAAGATAAATGCCTGAAATAAACAGTGATGTGCTTCTCATATGCGGGATATTTCTCGGGGTGGCGGCGATACTTTTCATCGTGCCTACCTGTATGATATACTTCCGCAGGAAAAAACTTGAAAGCTACAGCTATGAAACAGACGCCGAAGTTATAAACGTTGAAAAGCGTAATTTCAGCGTCAACCGCACAGATAACATAAGCCGATTATGGGTGCCGACTTTCAGGTACACATACGGCAGTGAAGTGTATGAAAAGCAGCTTAATGTGGGTACTTCAAAGAAAATATTTGAAATAGGTGACAAGGTGCCGATAAAGGTAAACACCGAACACCCCGAAAAGTTCATACAGGTAAGCAGCTATGCACATATGCTGGCTGTAGGTATACTGTACACTATGTCGGGTCTGTTCGTTATATTCGCAGCTTCGGCATATATGATAATAACACATTTGGGACATTGAATAAGTAAACTATTCTTACGAAAGGAACGATAGATATGTACAAAAAGGTCGATACCGGTCTGAACTTTGTTCAGAGGGAAAAGCAGGTCGAGAAATTCTGGAAGGAGAACAATATCTTCGAGAAGCAGATCGACTCGCGCAAAAAGGGCGAGAGCTATGTATTCTACGACGGACCGCCTACAGCTAACGGCAAGCCCCACATAGGCCACGTTCTCACCCGTGCAATAAAAGACATGATACCCCGCTATCACGCAATGAAGGGCGCTATGGTGCCCAGAAAGGCAGGCTGGGATACCCACGGACTTCCTGTTGAACTGGAGGTAGAAAAGCTGCTGGGTCTTGACGGCAAGGAGCAGATAGAAGAATACGGCCTTGAGCCTTTCATCACAAAGTGCAAGGAGTCTGTATGGAAGTATAAGGGAATGTGGGAGGACTTCTCGGGAACAGTAGGTTTCTGGGCAGATATGGAAAACCCCTATGTTACCTATCACAATAACTTCATCGAATCCGAATGGTGGGCATTAAAGCAGATATACGACAAGGGTCTGCTTTACAAGGGCTTCAAGATAGTTCCCTACTGCCCGAGATGCGGAACTCCCCTTTCCTCTCACGAGGTTGCACAGGGCTACAAGCTGGTAAAAGAACGCTCGGCTGTAGTAAGATTCAAGATAAAGGGTAAGGACAACGAGTATTTCCTCGCATGGACAACTACCCCCTGGACTCTGCCTTCAAACGTGGCACTTTGCGTAAACCCCGATGAGACCTACTGCAAGGTAAATGCCGCTGACGGAAAAACATACATCATGGCTGAGGCGCTTCTTGACACAGTGCTCGGACCTCTCGCTGAGGAAGGCAAGAACGCTTATGAGGTAGTTGAAACATACAAGGGTACAGACCTCGAAAGAATGGAATATGAGCCGCTGTTTGAATGCACTGCAAAGAGCGTTGAGCAGCAGGGCAAAAAGGGTCACTACATAGTATGCGATAACTATGTTACCATGTCAGACGGTACGGGTATAGTACATATAGCACCTGCTTTCGGTGAAGATGACGCTAACGTAGGCAGAAAATACGACCTGCCTTTCGTGCAGTTTGTTGACGGCAAGGGCTGCATGACCGAAGAGACCCCCTATGCGGGACTGTTCGTAAAGAAGGCAGACCCCGAGGTCCTCAAAGACCTCGACAAAGAGGGCAAGCTGTTCTCGGCACCTAAGTTCGAGCATGAGTATCCCCACTGCTGGAGATGCAATTCACCGCTGATATACTATGCGAGAGATACCTGGTTCATAAGAATGACCGAGGTAAAGGACAGACTTATCGCCAACAACAAGACGGTAAACTGGATACCCGCAAGCATAGGAGAAGGACGTTTCGGTGACTGGCTGAAGAACGTTCAGGACTGGGGCATATCCCGTAACCGCTACTGGGGCACACCGCTGAACATCTGGGAGTGCGAGTGCGGCCACAGACATTCCATAGGCTCGATAGAGGAACTCAAGTCTATGTCCGATAACTGCCCCGACGAGATAGAGCTTCACCGCCCGTACATCGACGCTGTTACCATAAAGTGCCCGAAGTGCGGCAAGCAGATGAAGCGTGTCAGCGAAGTTATCGACTGCTGGTTCGACAGCGGCGCTATGCCCTTTGCACAGCATCATTATCCTTTCGAGAACAAGGAGCTTTTTGAGAGCCAGTTCCCTGCTGATTTCATATCCGAAGCAGTTGACCAGACAAGAGGATGGTTCTATTCGCTGATGGCTATAAGCACTCTGCTGTTCGACAAGGCCCCCTATAAGAACGTTATCGTACTCGGACTTGTTCAGGACGAGAACGGCCAGAAGATGTCGAAGTCAAAGGGCAACGCAGTAGACCCCTTTGAGGCGCTTGAAAAGCACGGCGCCGACGCTATACGCTGGTACTTCTATACCAACTCGGCTCCCTGGCTGCCCAACAAGTTCCACGACAAGATAGTTACAGAAGGTCAGAGAAAGTTCATGGGAACACTCTGGAACACCTATGCCTTCTATGTGCTGTATGCCGAGATAGACGGCTTTGACCCGACTAAGTACAAGCTTGACGCAAGCAGTCTGTCGGTAATGGACAAGTGGATACTTTCAAAGATGAACACCATGATAAAGCTGGCAGACGAAAATCTTGCAAACTACCGTATACCCGAGGCTGCAAAGGCTATGCAGGAGTTCGTGGACGACCTTTCAAACTGGTATGTGCGCCGCGGACGTGAAAGATACTGGGTGCCCGAAATGACTCAGGATAAGATAAACGCTTACATGACCCTGTGGACAGCACTTGTTACCGTATCAAAGTGCGCCGCACCCATGGTGCCTTTCATCACCGAAGAGATATATCAGAACCTTGTAAGAAGCGTTGACGCTTCTGCACCCGAAAGCATACATCTCTGCGACTATCCCGTATATGACGCAAGCTTCATCGATGAGAAGCTGGAGCAGGATATGGAACAGGTGCTTATCGCAAAGGGACTTGGTCTTTCCGCAAGACAGGCTTCAAACAGAAAGGTACGTCAGCCTCTCGCTGCAATGTACATAAAGAGCGACTACAAGCTGGACAGCAGCTTTGTTGACGTTATACGTGACGAAGTGAACGTGAAGAACGTGGAATACCGTGACGACGTTTCGGGATTCATAAGCTATAAGTTCAAGCCGCAGTTAAAGACACTCGGACCTAAGTTCGGCAAATATCTGGGTGAGATACGCACTAAGCTGTCCGAGCTTGACGGTCAGGCGGCTTATGCAGAGCTTGAGAGCACCGGCAGTGTAAAGCTC
>CADBTD010000154.1 GCA_902797535.1 uncultured Ruminococcus sp.
TCCATTTCCGCCTTGCGCTCAAGCACCATGCGCTCGGTCTGTATCTCGGTCTCCTTGATGGTCTTTTTCTTTTCCTGCACCGATATCTCGGTGTTGAGCTCGTTCTCCTTGACGCGTCTTTCCTGCTCTATCGCCGCATTTCTGCGCTCGTAAAGGGCGTCATCGGACTGTTTGAGTATATCCTCACGGGTAGCGGCCTCAAGTGCCCTTGCGGTCTCGGGGTTGGCGGCGATATTCAGTATCGAAAAGCCGCTTACCGTCACGCCCAGTGCCGCAAGCTCGGTGTTTTCGGCAAATTCGGCAAGGACCTCGGCGGCAAACTCACTGCCTGCCGAAAGGACATCGGTAAGGGCAAGTTCGCCTATCCTGTTTCTTACAAGCACTTCCGAGATGTTTATTATGCGCTTGGCGAGTTTCTGCATGGGGGCGTTGTAATACTCTTTGGTCCTGCTTCTGAGATTTACGGTAAAATCTACAGCGGCAGCAGCTTTTCTGAAGTCGGTTATCCTGTAGGTCAGCTGACCCTGAACGGTGATCTTCTGAAAGTCTGCGGTGTTCTCTTCATAAATAAAATCCGAGTAGTTGTTGGATACGGGCATAGCGCAGGCAGATGTGTTCCTTTCAAGATAGAAGAACGAAAGTCCTGCGCCCTCAGCGGCGAGCCTGCCTTTTCTGTACCTTAAAACATATTGGCTGGGTAAAAACTTTACATACATGATGTATTCCTCCTTGCGGTAGTTAGTAGCTTTTTGTTAGTATCTATCTGATAGTATCATTATAATACTAACTTTGCCGTATGTCAATAGTTCAGAGATATCTTTGTATACCTGCACAAAACGTTAGTATCATTTTTGTACCAACTATATACATTTGCACAGCGGCTTTACTTTTGCGCAAAAGTGTGGTATACTTAATGGGTATCAAAAGATAATTACAAAAGGTGATAATATTGTCAGACAACAGAACAACAGAAAATATAAGGCGGTGTCTGCCGCTGCTGCTTTCTCCGCTGCTGACTGCGGCGGTGCTTTTATTTGTGCTTCACAGCAGAGGTTTTTACCCTTTCGGTGACAAGACCGTAGCGTGGTGCGACATGAATCAGCAGGTAGTGCCGCTTTTATGTCAGTTCAAGGACATACTTGACGGCAAGTCGGGATTTCTTTTCAGCTTCAAAAATGCATCGGGAATGAATTTCTTCGGGGTGTTTTTCTTCTTTCTGTCAAGCCCGTTCTCATTTCTGACGGCGTTTGTGGAAAAGAAGGATATGCTTCTCTTTGCGAATCTGCTGGTGCTTCTCAAAATGATGACCTGCGCTCTTACGGGGTCGCTGTACTTTGTGAGGAGCGAGGAACACAAGGACTTAGGCGTGCTGCCCGTCACTATGCTGGGGTTTGTATATGCCTCCTGCGGATACGTCATGCTGTTCTATCAGAATGTGATATGGCTCGATGTGATGTACCTGTTCCCTCTTCTGCTGATAGCCCTTGAACGGCTTCACGAAACGGGTTCTCCGCTTATGTACATATTCGTGTCGGCGGGCATAATGACTGTAAACTATTATATAGGGTACATGGCAGTGCTTTTCCTGCTGCTGGCGGCGGGAGTATATTCGATAGGCGGGATACGCGCCGACAGTGACAGGACGGCTAAGACCTGTGCGGGATTTCTTTACGGGTCTGCGGCGGCGGCGCTTCTTTCGGCGGCGGTATGGCTGCCCAGCTTTATACAGTATCTCGGGTCGGGAAGAAAGACCTCGCTCATGGAAAATCTGCGCACAAGCGACATGATCACCGACTTTACCACTGCGCACCCTGTGATAACGGGGTCTGCGGCACTGCTGTTCTTTGCGGCGGCAGATGTAAAGTCAAAGCGCAGGCGAACACCGGAACACAAGCTGTGGCTGGTGATGGCGGCGCTTCTCACGATACCCGTGATATTTGAACCGGTAAACAAGATGTGGCACACGGGCAGCTACATGGCTTTCCCTGTGAGATACGCATTCATGACGGTATTTCTGATGGTCATAGCGGCGGCATATTTTCTCGGGGAAAAGCACGAACTGAAAAGCGGCATCGGCGGATATCTTGCGGCAAGCATAACAAGTGCGGCGCTGATATTCGTATATGCTGCGGTGTGCAGGCGCTATATCGAAGAAAACATCGACGAACTGAGTGAATACACACGTTCACTCGGAGGCAGTGAGGGTTCGTTCAAGGCACTGCTGAAAATACTCGTCATAGGGCTGATATGTCTGTCGGTGATGTATGTTTTCTACCGAAAAGGTATGCTGATAAGAAATGTGTTCCTCATATTCGTGAGTGCAGTCACCGTGCTTGAAACAGCAGGATATGAGAGGATATACATGACGACCTCGGGTGAACTGAGTGCCGCCACCTACGCACTTCAAAGGCAGGTATTCGACCTGTCGGACAGGATAAATGACAGCGGATTCTACCGTGTAAAGACAAGCGGAAAGATATTCGACTACAACATGATAGGCGCTATGGGGTACAATTCCATAGGGCACTACACATCGCTTACGAACGAGGACTATATGTTCACCATGAAGCGGCTGGGGTATACATCTGTATGGATGGAGGTAGGCACCTGCGGCGGCACCGAACTTACGGATGCGCTTCTGAGTGCGGGATACGAGATAGGTCACGGCGGTGACGAAAAGCAGAAGCTGTGGTCCTTCGGCAGCTATGACCTTTATCCGCTGGAATACCGTCTTGATGCAGGACTTGTTACACCCTCACGCCCCGATAAGGAGATACCCGCAGACCTTACACGCCCCGAGATACAGCAGTATCTTTTCAACACGATGTTCGGGGAGGAGAAGGTGATCTGCCCATACTCGCCCGACGAAGGCAGGGTCAGCTTTATTGACGGAAGATATTCCTTTGAGATGGACGAGATGCTTATTTACCGCATAAAGGTAAAGGGCAGGCAGACGCTTTATCTTGACTGCTTTGACCGCCTGTCAAATGAGCTTTCCGAGCCTGTCTACGACAGCTTTTCCGTCAACGTGAACGGCAGGACCGTGAGCAGGAATTACCCGTACAGCAAGGAAAACGGTCTGCTGAAGCTGGGCAGCTTTGAGGATCAGACGGTGACGATAGACCTTACCGCACTGAAGGACATAAGCTGCAGGAGTTTCGGAGTGTTCGGGCTTGACACGGA
>CADBTD010000155.1 GCA_902797535.1 uncultured Ruminococcus sp.
AGCTTTGGTCTGTTAGGAAATTTCGGAGCCTTGTTCTTTTCGATAAGTTCAGAGAAGAATGCGATAGGGTCATCTACTTTTTTTACTTCTCTTTCACCCGAAAGCTCTTCAACAGCCGCTTCATGTTTGTTGAGGGTTATTCGCTGTTTAGGCTGGATACCTATATATGAATATCTGCCCCACTGATCTTTATTGTCAACAGATTCAAGTATAAAGCAGTTTTCATAAGCTGCATGAAGTGCATTGAAAAGATGTATCGGGGTAAATGAATCCATAAGAAGCTCATAGAAAACAGGTACATTTCTGTATTCTTTAAGAAGCTCTTTTACCTCAGAAATATCGGGATAAAGCATATCAGGCTACCTCCATTATAAAATTTTGCAATAAAAAAGGCCTTAACGTACATAGTGATTATACTCACTATGGGACGATAAGACCGTGGTGCCACCCAAATTTACGGCAGATATGCCGCCTCAGCAGGTACGCTCGAATAAATACGAGATATACCCTGTCACACTAACGCAGGAAACTCGGCGATCGATACTTAGCAATAATGCTGTTTACGACGCTCCTCACAAATCCATTCACCCAAACACCCGCTATATGCTTACACCGGCCGCATACTCTCTGAAAACTTCCTTAAGGGCTACTTACTTTTGCTCAACGGATTTCAAATATTTAGTTCTATCATATTATACATTCGATAAATTAACGATGTATATCTTAAAAATGAATAATTTGTAAATCTTAGCGTTTCATATATTTTTTCTGCACCCTTACAATATGGATAACAGTGAACAGTACTGCGAATATGATGATCACCGCAAGTGCAGCTTTGAACTGTGAAGAATGCTTGAATGATTTAGCGACAGCAACAGTTTCGGCGGGTTTGGAACGTTCCACCGATTCTGTAGCGATGAGCGGTATCTTTGCAATGACCTCATCTTCGTAGGTTACGGTTAGTTCTCCGAGCTTGTCTCCTTCATAAACAGGAGCAATGACATTGTCGTACACAACGATATCTTTCTTTATCTCCTCGTCTTTGACATATATCGGAAGAGATAAACTGAAGCTGTTCTCCGGCTTTAGCGTAACATAATCTCTGCCGTCCTCACCGTATTCGATCTTAGCTTCTCTTATCTCGCTGTTTTCATCAACTATCACACGGTCAGCGATGTAATCATATGCCCATTCATATAGATTTATATGATCTATAAGGTTATAATATACGGTATCGTCAGCATAGACCGAATTCGGGTTTGAATAGCCTTTTTCATAGTCCTCTTCTTTTTTGTCAAGGGGAGCGCCCATTGTTACTGTAAGATATCTTTTTCCGTCGTATACAGCATATGAAGCAAGGCATCTTCCTGCCTTGTCAAGAGTTCCTGTTTTTATTCCGAGGCAGTAGGAATAGTAATACAGGCTGTCATTGCTGAGCATATAATTGGTATTGCTTACATAAAGCCCTTCGGGATGTTCGCTTGCAGACGTAATGGTATAATCGCTCATTGCAACTATATTTCTGAATACATCATACTTTTCCAGAGCATATTTGCAAGCCTTTGCGATATCCGCACAGGTGCTGTAGTTATTGTCGCCCGAAAGACCGTGTGCATTTGAAAAATGGCTGTCTTTCATGCCGAGCTCTTCGGCTTTTTCGTTCATTTTTACAGTGAAGTCATCCACCGAACCGCACATTCCGTATGCGATAATATTTGCAGCATCGCATCCCGATGGTATCATAAGTCCTGCAAGAAGGTCATAGCAGTTGACTTTTTCATCTTCGTATATTCCTGCCATTGATGCACCTGAATCATATAATTCCGTGTACATTTTTTCGGGAGCTGAATATTTTGTATCTTTCAGCTTCTGCTCATCACCGTCAAACTCATCAAGAAGTACGATAGCTGTCATGATCTTTGTCAGTGAGGCGGGAACACGCTGTTCGTCACTATTGATGTCAACTATCACTTCGTCCGTATCAAGGTCTACCATATAGACCGACGGCGAGTTGAGCTCAAGACGTACATAGTTCTCATCTTCGTCCATGCCCTTGACCGGCGTGAAGTTGAAGGCGTCTGCAGTAAGCGTTCCGATATTTATGATAAGCATGATCGCAGCTAAAAGTGTGCTTGCTGCCCTTACTGTTCTTTTGTGTTTGTGCATATGGGTGTTCTGACCTTTCATATTTGATTTATGATCTAATAGCATACAGAATAGAGATTTTCACGGTCTCTCTTGCCGACAAATCTGATGCGTTCAAGATAGCACAGGATCTTAATAGCTATCTGACCCAGCCTGTACGGCACTTCTGCATTTTTTGAAAATTCTGTTATAGTAAATTCCTTGTTAAGACCATCGGGGATAAACATATCAAAATCAGCGGGACGTTCTATGGCTATCTCGTCGATAAGTTTAGCAGGCTGTCTGTCATTTCGGTGTGACCCCTTCCTCTTGTCGGCAGACCAGCCGTCAAGTTTGCGCTGTTCGTGCAGTTCAAGCATCATAAGCCTTAGATGGAATCTCGGATTATCAAGTGTATACATTATCTTTATAAGCTCATAGAAACAGTCGATAGGCCTGCATTTTTTAGGAGATTTTCTCGGAGAGGAGAGTTCACCTGTTTCCGGGTCTATCCAGCTTATATATTTTACGGCAGCCATTGGATATACAACTGTAACATCTGCAAAGTCAAGCAGAAATTCCAGCTTGGGTCTGAGAGGTGTAAAGCTGCCGGTCTGTATTTCTATTATGCCGTTTTCTCCGATTATATCAGCAACATACCTTCCGACAGGCACTTCATGGTTTTCTTCATGCGGTTCAAAATATCTTTTGAGTACAGCGTGAAGTGTTTTCTCGTTCAGCTCGCCTATGCCGCCCCTTCTGTGAAGCTCCTGCTCGGTAAGACGGCAGGCTTCATCAAAGCGCAGACTATCCAAATATATCCCTCCAAACAACAATACCCGAACTTTGTCCGGGTATCATCGACTCAGGTGATGCTGTCGATCTTGAGTTTCTTATAGCTGTCGGAATATGTTATCTCCATTTTTTCCATTGTATCCATATAAAGCTGTTCTATCTTGGGAGTGTCATATTCCACGATCATGTTGTCGATGTTCTCCTCAACATAATCCATATCTATCGGCATTCTCTTGATGATGAACCAACCGTAAGTGCTGTTTTCAACGAGAGGGCTGATATCTCCTTCATTCATGGCAAATACAGCGTCAAGATATTCCTGTACAAAGCTTGTTTTGGGAGTGATGTAGTAACCCTCCGGGCTCGACTCCATTCCGGGATCCCAACCGTATTCGGTGATAAGCTGCTCAAAGTCCTCACCGTTCTTGGCTTTTTCAAGAACTTCATTGGCAAGTGCCTGAGACTGCTCTCTTACGGCTTTCTTATCATCTTCACTGAGGGCGTCATATACAGCGTTTTTGGCGCTCATTTTTCCCTGAAGTGAGTAGCCGTCATAGGCCGCAGCGGTCTCGCTGTCAGTGATCTCTGCTTTGCAGCTGTAGGGTATGAGTATTGATCTTACGCAGGCGTACTGTGCGGGATCCTGAACTATATTCTTGAAATCTTCCTTGCTTGTTGCATATGCGCCGCCGTTTGTCAGCAAGTTTTCTTCAACTTTAACATAAATAGAAGCGAGTTCTATTCTCTTCCTGAAGATATCATCTGTCATATAGGATTCGGCAAGAACAGTCTCATATTCTTCGTCACTTGCAGCATTTGAGCGGAAATTATTGTAAAGCTCTTCGTTCTTAGCCTTATCTTCGTCATTTAGCTCAATGCCGTTATCTGAACATAATCTGTAGGAAACATAATCCTGCTTTATATTTGTAACGGTACGTTCGAGAAGGCTTTCGAAACCGTTTTCGGTCTGCGCAAGGGTATCCATTGTTGTGCCATAGTTCTGGCTCATCTGGGAAAGCGCTGTGAAATAGTAGTATCTGAACTCATCAAAGTTCACATCTCTTCCGTCCACAGTAAGCATTACCAGATTTTCGGTATCGACTTTTTTGCCGTCTATTGTCAGTGAAGGCTCGGAAACGGGAGATGCCGGTGCCTCGCTGTCAGATGCTGCTTCAGAGCCCGAAGATGCTTCTGACTGAGATGATGCTGATGAAGTGCTGTCACCCTTTTTTTTGCTGTCGGAACAGCCGCTCATTGCAGAAACTGTGAATATCAGTGCAGCAATAAGTGCGGATATTTTCTTTGTCATAAATATTATTCCTTTCGGTACATAATCATACAGTATAAATTATATTACACCATTGTGATAATCTTATGACAACAATATAAACTTTTATATCTTTACGCTAGCGGGGTGCGGGCGACTTTTTAGAGAAAAATAGGCGCAATATATTGACATTTATACAGTCATGTGGTATAATGTTTAATAAAATAAATAAAAAATCTACTCAGGAAAGGCGAATGAAAATGAAAATAATAAATAAGGCAATAAGTATTACTGCTGCTGCGGTGCTGGCCTGCAGTTTATTCACGGCTTGTGCAGATAAAAACATGAAGGCGCATTCCGTTGAAGAAGAGCCTACTACATATGATAAGGAATACTACGAAAAACTGTTGAAGAATGCTTCACAGGCAGCTGAGGAAAGCGGTGCATCTGCTTCCGATGAGGAGGTCCAGAGCATAAAAGTTCAGTTCGACATATCCATAGGCGGTCAGTCGGCAGGCAGCTTTGTTATAACAACGGATCCCTCAAATGCACCCGAGACCTGCAAAAACTTTGAAAAACTTGTAAGAGAGGGCTTTTATGATGGTCTGACCTTCCACAGAGTTGTTGATGACTTCATGGCACAGGGCGGTGACCCCAAGGGCGACGGCACCGGCGGTTCATCTGAAACTGTAAAGGGTGAGTTCTCGGGAAATGGTGTGAACAATCAGCATTCACATACCAGAGGAACTGTTTCCATGGCAAGGTCGCAGGATCCGAACAGCGCTTCATCTCAGTTTTTTATCTGTTATACAGACTGTTCTTTCCTTGATGGACAATATGCCGCTTTTGGCGATGTGACTGAAGGTATGGATGTAATAGACAGCTTTCTGAAGGTCGAAAGGACTGCAAATGCTGACGGAGAGATGGCTGTTCCGAAAGACCCTATCGTTATTGAAAAGGCAGTTATTGTTGAATGACATCCGGGGAGCGGTCTTACTTGTCCGCTCCCTTTTTAATGTACGGCAAACAGGTGAAATGGTGATGTGATATGAACGGTGAACTTGACGGAGGTCTGATAAGAAGGCTTGCTGCCGAAAAGGGCTGCAGGTATGAGATAGAATGTGTGGAACAGACAGATTCTACCAACAATGTGTTAAAACAACTGGCTGTAAATGGCGCTGAACACGGCAAACTGCTGATCGCAGGCAGTCAGACCGCAGGCAGGGGAAGACTCGGCAGAAGCTTTTTTTCTCCCGACAGCGGAATTTATATGTCGCTGCTGTTAAGACCAAGCACCTCGCCTGATAAGACCCTGTTTTTTACTACAGCAGCTGCTGTTGCCGTTTGCCGCGCAATAGAGAATACTACTGAACTGACAGCAGGTATAAAGTGGGTAAATGATATTTATATCGGTGAAAAGAAGGTATGCGGGATCCTTACCGAGGCTGCTATAGAAGGCGGTGTCACGGGCTGGGCAGTTGTGGGCATAGGTGTAAATATCGCTCATCCGCAGAATGGATTTCCGGGCGAAATAGCCGATCGTGCCTGCGCGCTTTTTGACGGAAAAGCTCCCTGTGGATTCAGAGAGCGCTTTGCAGCTGAACTTGCTGTTCAGCTTTACAGGATATATTCGACCGATGAGTTTATGTCCGTGGAAGAATACCGAAGACGCTCTGTGCTCATAGGGCGTATTCTTACAGCTTATGGTGCAGGCGGGGAAGAGCAGTGCAGGGCTGTGGGGATAGATGACAGTGCGGCGCTTCTTGTAGAATATCCTGACGGTACGGAAGGAAGACTGATCTCCGGTGAGGTCAGTATAAGATTATGATATTTATTTAACACGGGGGTGTATTATGGCTGTTCTTTTTTATGAAGCAGTTTTCTGTGTTTCTCTCGTTCTTAGCCTTGCATATGCATATATGTGGCATAAGCATTTTGATGTGCATTTTACTCTTATATTTATTTTTATCCCATTATCGAATCTCGGATATGTGCTTCTGTCAAGGGCGCACAGTCTTGAATCAGCATTGTATGCTAACAGGATGATATATCTCGGAGGATGTTATCTGATCGTATTCATTATGTTCAGCATATTCAATATGTGCAACATTAATATACCTAAATCGGTCCGGCTGCTTATGTTTCTGCTTAGTTCGCTGATATATCTGTCTGTACTGACGACGGGCATAAAGAAATATTTTTATAAATATGTTTCTTTCAAGCGCGAGAATGGCTGTGGTATACTTTATAATAAACAGTACGGCTTTATGCATACAGTATTTCTTATTATGATAGTCGCTTGCTCGGTGGTGAGCATTGCTGCACTTATATACAGCTACAAAAATAAAAAAGATGTATCAAGAAAAATGATATATCTACTGCTTGCGACCGAGCTGGTATCTACGTCATCTTATTTTATCCAGAAGCTGCTTCCGTCTGATACAGAACTTGTCCCGCTTACATATGTACTGTCGCAGGCTATCTATATTATTATAATCTACCGTATAAACCTCTACGACATTACCGATTCGGGCATTGACTCGCTGGTTCAGACAGGGAATACCGGCTTTATTTCATTTGACTTCAGATTCAATTACCTCGGAAGCAATAAGACTGCAAAGCGTGTATTTCCGGAACTTCGTGAACTTGTGGTCGACAAGCCTGTGTCGATTTGCCAGAAAATGAATGATACAGTACTTGTATGGCTTAAAGATTTCAGTGAAGATGAAAGTATAAACGAGGCACATTACCGTCAGGGAAGCAAATATTATCTTGTGAATATCAATTATCTTTTTGACGGCAGACGCAAAAGAGGATATCAGTTTTTCCTGACTGATGATACAAAAAATCAGCAGTATATCTCTCTGCTAAATAACTTTAATGATGATCTCAAAGTTCAGGTCGCTGAAAAGACCAAAAACATAGTTGAGATGCATGACAGGCTTATCGTCAGCATGGCGGCAATGGTAGAAAGCCGTGACAATTCAACAGGCGGACATATAAAAAGGACCAGCGAGGGTGTGAGGATACTTATTGACGAGATAAAAAAGAACAACACTCTCGGTCTTGATGACGAATTCTGCCGCGATATAATCAAGGCTGCGCCTATGCACGATCTCGGAAAGATCGCTGTAGATGACGCTATACTAAGAAAGCCGGGACGTTTTACTCCCGAGGAATTTGAAAAAATGAAGTCTCATGCTGCCGAAGGAGCAAAAATAGTTCATGAGATACTTGACGGTACTGATGATATAAGATTTCATATTATAGCTGAAAACGTAGCGCATTATCATCATGAGCGCTGGGATGGTTCGGGTTATCCTGATGGCCTGTCGGGAGAGCAGATACCGATTGAAGCACGGATCATGGCAATAGCTGATGTTTATGATGCTCTTGTAAGCAAGCGCGTATATAAAGAAAAAATGTCTTTTGAACAGGCAGACAGCATCATCTTGGATGGGATGGGAAAGCACTTTGATAAGTCGCTTGAACCGTTCTACATTTCAGCGCGGCCGAAGCTTGAAGAGTATTACAGCAGTCTTGAATAATATC
>CADBTD010000156.1 GCA_902797535.1 uncultured Ruminococcus sp.
CTGCTTTGCAGGCGGATCGTCGGGCGGGAATCTTGCGCTGGGGCTTGTGTCCCACATCAACTGCGCGGGTGAGGGTATCCCCGTCCCAAAAAGAGTGTACGCAGGGTCACCCGGTACATTACTTATCACTGACGAGGAAAAAGCCCTTGCGGAAAGGCTTGAAAAGACCGACGTCATTATGAGCGTAAAAGCTACTGAAAACATATGGGATGGCATGACGGGCGGCAGATCTGTACCCGACTATATGAAGTATCTTCAGCTGGGCGACTATACCGGGCTTAAAGAGGTATACCTCAGCTTCGGCAGTGAAGAGGTGTTCTTTGCAGGTGCAGAGACCATTAAAAACCGCCTTGAAGAGTACGGAGTAAACGTTACCCTTGAGATAGGTGAGGGATTGTATCACAGCTATGCCATGATGCCCCTTGTGGTAGAAGCAAAGCAGGGACATGAGAATTTCAAGAGGTTCATTGCGTGTTAAAACGGCATAAAATATGATCTTTGTAATAATTTTTTGCACGAGTTACTTTGTCCGGCGTCCTCCGCCCAAAAAAAATATTATTGGATTGATCAGCAGATATAAAAATGATATTCTGACATTCTGATGCATTTTGTTCATGCTTTCGGAGTCGTAACAGAAATCTGCGCTGTAGGCCTTAGTGGGGTCAGACGGGTCGTATTTTATCGTCTGGCTGATCTTTGTTTTGTCACTTTTATGCGACCCGTGCCAGTCTGTGGTATAGGTATACTCCTTGCCGTCAGATGCACGGAATACCAGTGTTTCGCGTGTAAATGAATTTATGCGTGTGCTGTGTCCGCCGCTGCGACTTGTGGACCACTTTTCTTCGGATATATCCACTGTGCCCACTGCTTCGGCAGTGCATGAGGGATATAATGTGTCTGCTATATTCTCTGCCTTTTTCAGCTTGACAATATTGTTTGCAGCGAAATATATGCCTAATAAAGTAAAAGGCATTAAGATCAGAAGGTTTTTTATTCTCGGTGACATACCGGAATGCTTTCTGAAGAAAGCATATACAGCAAATAATACCAGCACCACACCGATCCATGCAGCCGATGTCAGCGCCCTTCTGAGATTGATCTCGGCCTCCATTTTAACTGACGGGTAATCGGCACAGTAAGACCAGTTCGGGTCTTTGGGGTCGTACATTATTGTGACACGATCACCGGAACGCAGGTCGTGGAGCTGTGACCACCCGCTGCTGCCGTTGTAGGTCTCGCCGTTTACAGTATACTGTATATCTGCACAATAGTACTGATGATTGGTGATATTGAACATCGGATGTATTTTTATATATGCTTCCGAGTCATCAATAACACTTCCTGTGGCTTTTTCTGTGCATACGGTTTCTGTTTTTTTCCATGCAGAACGGTTCTTGAAATAGCTGACTGCATTGGTCACGGATGAATAGCCTGAAACAAGCACTATTACTGCAGCAAAAATGAGCAGTAAACAGCCTGCGGTCTCAGAGCTGAGTCTGTTGTTTCTGTACATTTTTATTTCTCCCTTATTTTATTTTCGTTCTGCACATTAGTTCTGTATTATTTTTCTCTGTCAGTTTTATTACAGGCTTGTTTTTTTCTGCGCCCGTATTGTTTATTTATGTATCTGTTTATTCTGATATTTTGGATACTGCAAAAAGCACAGCACCTATTATCACAAAGGCACCTCCGAATAACAGTCTTCTGCCGCCGCTGTCTGCGGGGAGGTCGGGAACGATGATCCTCGTATTATCGTCAGGGCCGCATTTTACCACTATTCGTATTTCCCGCAAGAGAAAAGGATCATACCTAAGACCGTAAGAAATGCCGGCAAAGTAAGGCAGGTCTTTAAAATGCTTATCATGTTGTCGTCTTTTATAAATATGTCGTTTTATCTCTGTCTGTGGTTATATTTTTTTATCTTGACTTTAAATACATTATAAGGTATGCGATACCGACTATCTCAACTACGCCTGCAGCGAACATCATTCCCATGCCTTTATCGCTGGAATGTCCTTCAATGTAATAATTTTCATTGTTTGTGGGGTCATATTTTACTATGACCTGCTGACCTGTGGTATAAGACGATCTTGTCCACTCGCTGTAAACGGTACTGTAGGAAAAGTCAGTCTTATCGTCTATGCTTATCGTAGCCTGGTATTCTGTGTGATAAGTTGCGTGTCTGCCGCCGCTTCTTACACGTTTGCTGTCAACTGATACAACTGAGCCCGATACAGATTCGGTACAGGCGTTGACAAGCTTCTTGTATTTTGTATGTGTAACAAACCCCACACACAGTATAACTGTGCCTAATATCAGGAATATTATTGCTGAAAGTCTTTTTTCTGCGGGAGTTCTTACTCTTCCGTATTTGTAGCGTGCCATTGTTTTTTTCTCCTTTTTGTGTTGATATTGTCTTATCTGGACTTATACTTCTGAACTTCCTGCCATTCCTCAAAGCTCATATCACGGTTGACTGTGGTATATCCCACAGGCTTTGGTCCCAGTATTTTCCTGAGTGAAAACAGCCTTATTAAGGCAAGAAGTGCAAAAACAGCGGAAACAGCCGTTATGGGCATCAGCTTCATACGGCTTTCGGGCAGATAAAGATAAGCGGAAGAAGGATCGTTCGGATCATAGCTTACCTTGACTTCTGCGCCCTTTGAAAGTCCTGCTTCGGGAAGTGCAGGCTCTTTGAATTTATACTTTTTATCCTTGACTTTGTATGTGATAGTGTATATAGTCACTGACCAGCCTTCATTTTCGGTAGGCTTGGTGCCTGTCAGCACAGCTGCCGCCGTATGCAGGATATTTCCGTCTTCCACATCGGCTATTTTTGCATCAGCGTGCTTTATGCAGTATTTCATCTTATGTTCCGAACTTTTTCTGAGCTTAAGAGCATATCCGCCTATATATACCGATACAGCCAGCAGTAAAAGGCATGATAATATCACCCGGAAGGCTTTAGCTGTCCTGTTCATCTGTCATATCCTCATCAGCCGGGTCTGCCGAAGTTATGCCTTCTGTCCCGAGTTTTTTCTGTTCATCGGCCCATTCATCAAAGCTCTTTCCGTCGGGAGTCTTCAGATATTTCTGAGTCATAAGCTCCTTGTCACCCGCATCGCCTCTGAGTGTGCGTACAAGTCCCCATATGAAAAAGAAAAGACCCAGAGCCACGATAGATGCGGACATTATTGCAGACTGCTTGAAATGCTTTTTTTCGGCGGCGTTGTCCTTTATGGTGATATCTCCGGGAGAAGCAGGGTCATAAAGGATAGTGACCTTGTCGCCGACCTTCCATTCGCTCTTGCTTTTGAATGTCGAGGCGGCTTTTGCATGGACGAGGCGGTTTTTCTCTGTATTCCAGTATTCTATGGTCGGTCCGAGATAAATAGTGCCGTCTGTTTCAAGTTCACCTATCTCAAATACCGTACCTTCAGCCTCTTCGGTAAAGGTTTTTGTGTATTCCTTTTCAAATCTGTAGGGAAGAAAATTTGATACGAACGCAGTAGCGGCGAGCATCAGACACATAAGAAGTACCAGCGCACCTGTTCCTGCGGTAAGCACTTTTGTTTCTTTATTCATATATGATCAGGCCTTTCAAAGAAAAAAATTTGACTTTATTAATAATCATATCACATTACGGCTGATTTGTCAACGAGAAATACCATTTTAAGCGGAAATAAAACCACATAAAAAGGCTGTTATGTGACTGTTAACATTTTTTACAATTCGTGTGACCGTCAAACGCTGTCATTAGTCAAAAATAGCAAAAAATCATACATTAAAAGGTAAAAATGTTGACAAATTAATTTGTGACTGTTATAATAGTATGTATAAGCAGTCGGGGAAGCCGGCTGCGTATGGACTAATTATGAAGGGGGTCATATTTTATGACAAACAGTGAACACAGCCGGCAGTCACGGCTTTCAGCCTTTCTGCTTGCGGTGCTCTGTTTCTTCTCGTTTGTGTTCAGGGATATACCTGTATCGGCATCCACAACAATGCTGCCTGAAAACGTATATCTTGAATTTGCAGATGAAGATGAGCAGGTGACTGTTTCTGAGGACGGTACGGATGCGGTGTATGATATACCCGTTACAGAACTGTCCCGTGAGGTGAATATGCGTCTGAGATTCTCTCTCAACAAGCATTACCGTGAGGGTCAGCTCAGGATAGTCATACCGTTCAACGGTTTCTATTCAAGA
>CADBTD010000157.1 GCA_902797535.1 uncultured Ruminococcus sp.
ACTTGTATGGCACTGCAATAAATGCGGACTGATGTATCAGCAGATAAACCCGAACAGAAAGCAGCAATAAAAATATCACACACCTATATCACGGCCGCAGTTATTTTTCTGCGGTCTTTTATATATATCACGATATACCGCACTTTTTGATATCATATATCGTGTTAATATAATTATATTATTTTGCAAACCATTATCTTTAGTCAACGATAGTCAACAAAAAGCCGTCACATCGTTCATGTGAGCTGTTTTTCTCCGCAGCCTGATTTTACTCACGAAAAACGGCCATATTTTATAAGTTAATACTATTCACCAAAAATTCACAAGAAAACTGTTGTTATCATCTGCTGTTTTCGATATAATTATACAGTGCGTACAAAATGCAGGCACATCAGTATATAGAAGGAATGGTGGTCTTATGGTTATTCAGACTAAAAATTTGTGTAAGTACTACGGCGAAGGCGAAAATCAGGTCAAAGCTCTTGATTCCGTTGATCTCAGCGTTGAAAAGGGCGAACTGATAGGCATCATAGGCAAATCGGGCAGCGGAAAATCCACTCTGCTCAATATGCTGGGCGCTCTTGATCATCCCACAAAGGGCAGCATAATCATCGGAAATGAAGACATCTCGAAAATGAACGACGAACAGCTTACAAAAATGCGCCGTTCAAAGATCGGCTTTATTTTCCAGAACTACAACCTGATACCCGTACTTAACGTGTACGAAAATATCATGCTCCCGATACAGCTTGACGGAAAGAAGCCGAACATGAAATATATCGACACTATTCTCGATGCACTTGAGATATCCCACAAGAAAATGTCGCTTCCCTCCTCGCTTTCGGGCGGACAGCAGCAGAGAGTCGCTATAGCAAGAGCACTTGCAAACAAGCCCGAGATAGTCCTCGCAGACGAACCTACCGGTAACCTTGACGAATCAATGGGAGCAGAGGTAGTTGATATGCTCAAGAGCATGAACAGAAACTTTGACCAGACTATAATCGTCGTTACCCACGACCAGGAAGTTGCCGCTCAGATGAAGAGAGTCATAAGAGTAGCCGACGGAAAGGTGCAGGGCTGATATGATAAGAAAATTTGCATTCCGTTCCCTCATGGCTGAAAAATTCAGATGCGTATGTACGATAATCGCCATGATACTCACAGCGCTGCTCTTCTCGGTGCTTTTCACTACCGTTGCGGGCCTCAGCAGCGCCAATGACTATTACACCCTGAAACAGCTCGGCTCAAAAGTCCATTTTGAAATAAACGGTATTGAAACAGACCCCGATGAAGCCGCAGAAAAGATATCCGAAAATGAACTCGTAAGCATGGCAGGCTGCCGCAAATTCCTCGGATTTGCGGTGAACGAGGAGCTTTTCTATAACGTTGAGTTCAGCTATATGAACAAAGCAAATGCCGAACTCGACTTTTATAAGCCTACAGGCGGAAAGCTGCCCGAATCAGCAAATGAGGTAGCAGTTGATACTACCACCCTCGGGATACTCGGCGTTGAAACGAAGATCGGCGCACCCGTAAAGCTCGATATCGAGGTCGACGGAGAAGTCACCACCGAATCCTTCGTGCTTTCGGGCTGGTTCAATATAAATGAAGCATATCCCACTCAGATAGGTCAGGTCATCGCATCAAAGGAATACTGCGATATGTGGAGCCAAAAGCATGAAAGCGGAAGCATTTACGGCGAAACAAAGCTCGGTGTATACCTTAAAAACAAAAAAGATATCGAAGGTCAGTCCAAAAGCATAGTAAACGATGCAGGTGAAGAATTCAAAAACTGCGAGATAAGACCCAACCCCGGCTACAGCGTCAGCTATGAAAATCTCTCCGCCGAAACTGTGGCGCTTATAATCGGCGGCGCACTTGCCATCATACTTATAGGTTATCTTATCATAAACAACATTTTCTATATCTCCGCAAGAAAAGACGCTAAACAGTTCGGCAGACTGAAGACTATAGGTATGTCAAACAAGCACCTCGCGGCTTTCGTAAGATATCAGGCAGCATTCATGATGACTGCGGCTATACCTCTCGGCATAGTGGGCGGATACTTCATCGGAAGAAAGCTGCTCCCCTCAATACTCAGACAGACCTCATTTGACTCTGTCGCAGATGACGCTATCATCTCAAACGGCATGATGGTATGTGTGCTCGCATTTTCGGCGCTGTTCGTAATTGCAACTACACTTGTCAGCATAGCAGGCCCTATCAGGATGATAAAAAAGCTCTCCCCCATTGAATCCACAAGAATAGAGCTCAAGGGCTACAAAAAAGACAGAAGATCAAGCGACGGAAGCAAGGTCCACAAGTTTGCACGCTACAACATCATGCGAAACAAGAAGAGCTTTGCGCTGCTGCTGATAAGCATATCTCTCCCCATCCTGCTCGTGATAATATCCTATGATGCGGTAAGCAGCTTCGACATGGACAAATACCTGTCCTCGATGATGCTCACCGACTACACCTTCGCAACAAGCGATTACTACAGAAACGACTATGTTTCCTACAGACACGGCTGCACCACAGTTAATGAAGCCGTGATAGATGAGATAAACAACAGCGGATTCGTAGAGGACGGCTCGGTGATATACGGCGACTATGCAGGAAACTACGCAGAGATAAGCGACCTGCCCGATGAAATAGCAGAAAATTTATCCCTTAATATTTACGGAGCAAAAGATTTTATATTCAAAGAATCGCAGCTGGTGGAAAACGATATAGACATGACAGCATTCAACAACGGCACAGGCATAATAGAAGGATGCTGGCTCGATGAGAACGGAGATATCTACCCCGGTACAAGTATGTACAACACAGGCGACACCTTTACCATAAAGGGCATCGACGGAACACCGAGAACATATACCGTTATCGGCCATGTCAATGTAAATATAGGCTCTGTGTGCACAGGTGTCACCCTTGACGGAAGTACAAGCTGCGAGCTCTATTTCAATCAGGAACAGTATGAACTCATCTCGGGCAACAAAAACATAATGTCCTATATTTTCGACATAAAGGATGGTACAGACGAACAGGCCGAAGCCTTTATAAAAGAACTGACCGATAAAGACAACGCTCTCAGCTATCAGTCAAAATACTCCATGGCCGAGGATTTCGCTTCCGTAAAGAAAGTCGTTACCCTTATAAGCATCATGCTGTGTGCTGTTCTTACATTCATCGCAGTAATGAACCTCATCAATGTTTTCGTATCAAGCATCATGGTAAGAGAAAAAGAGATAGCCACGCTCAAAAGCATTGGCATGACAAGAAGTCAGCTGAGAAAAATGCTGATGTGGGAGATATTCTATTACAACGGTGCGGCATTTTTTGCGGCAGCCGCACTCTCTCTGATTCTTTCATTCACACTTCTCAAATCATTATTCAACGATTTTAATTACTTCACATTCAGGATAGGATGGGTATCATATCCCTTTATAATAGCTGTAATAATGGCAGTAGGTGTACTGACTGTGATATGCGTTGAGCATTCCATATCAAAGCATAACATAACAGAGGAACTCAAAACAGCATGACCTCATCCAACAGGCAGATGTCATAACCGAAAAAAGACAGGTCACAAAGGTGATCTGTCTTTTTTTATGCCGTTTTACAGCGCTTTCTCAAGCCTTAGCAGTGCAGTTTTCCTCTCTATGCCCCCTGCGTATCCGGTCAGACTACCGTCTGCGCCGACTACTCTGTGACAAGGAATTATGAGCGAGATAGGATTATGTCCCACAGCACCGCCCACCGCCTGCGCCGACATACGCGCTATGCCTCTCTGCTTTGCGATGATATTTGCTATCTCACCGTAGGTCATCGTCTGCCCGAAAGGAATCGTCAGCATGATATCGCATACTTCCTTTCGGAACGGTGTTGTGTTCAGACTGATCGGCGGAGTGAAATCCGGAACTTCACCGCTGAAATATATGTCGAGCCATTTGGCAGTTTCCGCAAATACGGGCAGACTGCATTCTGTAAATTCTTTACCAAGCGTGTCACCAAAATATTTCTGCCCGTCGAACCATAGTCCCGTCAGCGCTTCACCGTCGCTTGCAAGGGTCATTCCGCCGAGGGGAGAGTTATAGTGATAGATGTAATTCATAGCATTGGTATTTCTATAATTTCGGTGTTTCCATATTCATCAGTTATTTCTGCTTCATTATCGCTTACTTGGCGAACCGCCTCTATCCATTTAGTATTATCAGCATTTCTTCCGCCTTCTATCCATTGTTTGGTATTTTTATCATACATATAGTCTTCAAAAGGCTCTCTAAGAAAATATATTATATAACCGCAACCAACTGTAATACAAAAACGTTCATACCGATCTATTAACCCATCTTCAGGATCACCATAAAAGTCACCGACCTGTGCTATTCGTCTATTGTCAGATTTTGAATATAGATCAGCGCTTTCAAAAGTTCCTTTTATATAATAATTCTCACTCTCGGCTAAAATGTGTTCATACCATTCAAGTTTTATATTACCATCCTGCACAACATATCACCACCATCATATTCTGAATATGAATACAAATCTTGATTACCTATTTGTATTATACAACTTACAATATAATAAGTCAATCACGTTTTATATCAATTTTTGATGTGCCGGTTAAACAAATAGATATCTATAAGAACAAATTACAGTTAAAAAGCTCAAATGCAAAATGCGCCTTAAAGTGAAAAATTATTCAGAAACTTCGCTTACATTATTTCACCCCACAAAAAGCTGTTTCTCTATTGCTTTCGTCATATTATTGTGCTATAATTTTAAATAGATTATGTTGTATTTTATGAAACGAACATAGTCAGAGAGGGTGAGTTCATGAAACATATCAGCTTCATAGATACCGAAGTCAGCGAGGCCGATAATAAAGCGCATGATTTTGGCGCAGTAAACGAAAATAATGATAAATTGCATACGGGTTCTGCTCATGAATTCCATTCTTTTATTTCAGAGGCAGAGTTTCTTTGCGGTCATAATATCATCGGCCATGATACAAAGTATATCGAAGTACCCGCAGGCGCAAAACTCATCGATACACTTTACCTGTCACCCCTGATGTTTCCGAACAAGCCCTATCACAGACTTCTGAAAGACGAC
>CADBTD010000158.1 GCA_902797535.1 uncultured Ruminococcus sp.
AAGTATATCAGGCACCATTACTGTGTAAAGTCCTGCCACGCTCGCCGAACGAATACCGTTGAAGCTGTCCTCAACAGCCGCTGCTTTATCGGGAGCAATACCCAGCTTTTCGCAGGCCTTGATGTAAATATCGGGGGCAGGCTTGCTGTGCTCTGCCATATCGCCGCCTATCACCACATCAAAATAATCAATATATCCTGTCATACCAAGCTGTGCTTTTACAGTTTCGTACCTTGTGGAAGATGCAAGTGCAAGGGGAATTTTCTTTTCCCTGAGCGCTTCAAGAATCTCCCTTGAATAGGGCTTAATAGGAAGTCCCTGCTCAGCTATAGTCGAGCGCATAAGTTTCCTAAGCTCGCTGTAAAGAGCATCCACATCAAGACCCAGATACGCTTCATGCACCAGCAGCTTTGTTTCCTCAGTCGTTCTGCCTATCGCCTTGTGATAAACTTCTTCTATATTTTCAAGACCATGCCTTTTCGCTATCTGTTTCCACACAATGAGTGTCAGCCTTTCTGTATCGAAAAGAACACCGTCCATATCAAAAACTACCGCACTTATTCTGCTGCTTTCCATTTTTCCCATTCCCTTTTGCTTATTTGAAATACATATACAAATTGCACTTTATCATGCCGTTATACAGCTTGCGCTTTTTATCAGCTTGTTTGCCAAAGAATTTCTCAAAATCCTCATCGGGAGATATTATCACGGCAGGATGCTTTGAGTCGGGACGTATCCTTTCTCCAAGGCGCTTGTAAAGCTCCTCCGCCTCTTTTATCTCAAGCATACGCTCGCCATAGGGGGGATTGCATATAGTGACAGCACCCTCGGGAGCAGAAAACTTCATAACGTCCTGCTCTCGTATCTCAAGCCTTGACGCCACTCCTGCCTTCTTTGAGTTTTCAAGAGTCAGGTCAACTGCCTCAGGGTCTATATCCGAGCCATAGCCTCTGAAACTGCAGTCTCTTCTCAGTGATTCAAGAGCTGCCTTGCGTTCATTCTGCCATAAAGTTTCAGGTATCTGCTGCCATTTCATTGCAGCAAAATTCCTTCTGAGTCCCGGTGCAACGTTAAGTGCCTTGAATGCAGACTCTATCAGAAATGTACCGGATCCGCACATAGGGTCACATACTATGCTGTCTGCACGCACTCTTGCAAGGTCAATGATGCCGGCCGCAAGAGTTTCCTTTATCGGGGCGGCGTTTGAGTTTTTCCTGTAGCCCCTCTTATGAAGACCTGCGCCTGTTGTGTCAAGGTATACTGTGCAGATATCCTTCATTATACCGAACTGTATCTGATGCAGCGCACCTGTTTCTTCAAGCCACTCCACGCCGTATACTCTGCCAAGCCGCTTGCTTGCTGCCTTCTTGATTATACGCTGACAATCGGGAATACTGTGCAGTTTGGAGTTGAGACTGTGACCCTTGACAGGAAAAGCGTCAGCCTTTCCGATAAACCTTTCAAGGGGCAGCGCAGCAACACCTTCAAAAAGCTGTTCAAAAGTCTCAGCACGAAAACTGCCAAGCTCAATAAGTACTCTTTCCGCAGTTGCAAGCCATAAATTTGCCTTAACAAGCGTTTCGGGCGTTCCGTCAAAGCTTATCTTTCCATCTGTTACGTTAAGATTTTCAGCGCCGATCTTTCCAAGCTCAAATTTCAGTACGCTTTCGAGTCCGAAATGGCATGGGCAGCATAGTCTTAGTTTTTCCATAATTTACCTCTTCATGAATAAAGGGGCTGCGCAGAGATAGACTTATCCCATGTCATCGCACAGCCCCATTACTGCAATATTATATTTTGTGATCAGTGGTAGCCGTTGCAATACGGCGGAGCGTAGGTATCCTTATAGTAGCCCACATCTACCGAACCGCAATAGCTGCTTGCAAGATTACCTGATTTTGTGCAATACTTGATCTCGTAAACCGAGTCAGGCATCTGGAAGTCACGATGTTCACCGTTGTCGGCAATATCACCGAACAGGTTCTTCCATATAGCTCCGATATTCTGATACTGGTTTGTCGGTATCTTTTTCCACTCATCAAAACCTATCCATACACCGCTGACGTAATCAGGAGTGCAGCCGACAAAGTTAAGGTCGACCCAGTCGGATGATGTACCGGTCTTAGCTGCAAGAGTAGTCTTGTTAAGCTTAGCATATCTGCCTGTACCGTCAGTATCTGTAACGACCTTCTGCATCATCTTGTTCATGATGAATGCTGTACTGTCGTTTATAGCGTGCTTATATCCGTCGGTCTGTTCGTATACCACAGTGCCGTCAGCCTCTTCCATGAGGGAGATATAGGTCGTGTTATACTTTCTGCCGCCGTTTCCGAAGATAGTGTATGCACCAACAAGTTCCTGAAGATGCAGACCATCGGTAAGACCGCCAACAGTCATACCCGAATAGTCATTATCCATTCCCTCAACAAGAGTTGTGATATCAAGCTTTTCTCTCAGGAAATTGAAACAATATGCAGGCGACATATCATCGACCAGTCTTGCGGGCGCAGTATTGAGCGATTTCGCTATCATCTTCCATGTAGGAAGATATGCGTGCGACCAGTTACCGCTTTCACCGAATTCCGTATAGTTAACAGGCCAGTCTTCGGGAACACCGTCAGAGTTGGCGTCAACCTTTATAGGCGAGTCTTCTATAAGAGAAGAATAGGTTATCTTGTCAAGATCAAGTGCCGGTGCGTAGGAAGCTATCGGCTTGATACATGAACCGGGTGAACGCTTGCCCTGTGAAACAAGGTTAAATCCTCTCGATCCTTTCTTCTTCTTTCTTGAACTTACGTTGCAAAGAACATTTCCGTTATAGTCTATGCAGCAGAAACCGGATTCAAGCTTGTCGTCATCGAAGGACCATTCCTGGAAATTCGACTTTTCACGCATACGCTTTTCCATTTCCTTCTGCATCTCATAATCTACAGTAGTATAGATATCATATCCGCCCGAATACAGTCTTTGTCTTGCCTCTTCGACGTCGATACCCTTCTGATCCATTATATACTCTTCTGCCTGATTGAGGGCAGCATCCATAAACCAGTCGGTATCACCCTGATCTTCGGGAAGATCGGATTCTTCCTCAGCAGAGGAGAACTCAGGGTCACCATAAACCTTAAGATTTTCCAGTTCCTTCAGAGCAAGCTCACGCTCGTCATCGGAAATAGCACCGTTCTGCCACATCTGTTTAAGGGTCCACTGTGCACGATCCTGGTTTTTATCAGGATGTTCAAGGGGATTAAGTCCTGCAGGTTCTTTCAGCATCGCCGCAAGCGAAGCAGACTCAGCAAGAGTAAGCTCTGATACGTCTTTTCTGAAATAGAAATTAGCAGCACTCTGGATTCCTATTATCTCATCAACAGATGTACCGAACTCAACAACGTTGACATAGGCTTCAAGGATATCGTCCTTAGTGTATACCTTTTCAACGTTTATCGCACGAAAGATCTCTCGGATCTTACGTTCTACAGCATCAGCGCCGTTTCGTGCGTCATCATCTGTTGCATTCTTTATCGCCTGCTGGGTAATAGTCGAACCACCCTGTATATCACCGAGAAGGGTATGACCTATAGCTGAAATTGTACGCTTGAAGTCAACACCGTCATGCGAATAGAAACGTTCATCCTCAGTGTAAACCATAGCGTCCTGTGTATATACAGGGACCTGTGATATCGGCACCCATACCGATTTGCGCTGCTGATTCCTGAGATAGTAGTAAAGAAGCCATTCCTCACTGTCCTCATCATCGGGGTCATAGTCAGGATTTCTATAGAAAAATCTCGTGACATTTGAGGTAACTACATTTTCTTCAAGATTTACAGTAGTTGTAGTATCGGCATAGTTCAGGATATAGATCGTGAGCGCAGTTGCAAATATCGAGCCTGAGATAACTATTATCATCATCAGCGACAACAGCAGCGTTCCCACGACTTTAAGGACAGCAACAGCGGGAGGCGTGCGCTTTCTCCTTATGATCACCTTGTGTTTCACAGGGCGATTTGTCCTCTTTTCTTCTTCCATACTCAAAACCTTTCTTTTTGTATAAGGTCTTCTGAAAAATTGAGGGACGTATTACCGCCCCCCAATATCATTGAATCTGACTAAAGCAGATCCTTATTCTTCTACAGTATCATCAGCCTCTTCGTCGTCGGCAGGAAGCAGAGCCCTGATAGAAAGACTGATCCTCTTCTTATCGTAGTCGATCTCAGTGATCTTAACATCAACTTCCTGACCAACAGAAAGTATATCAGCCACATTGTCAACTCTCTGGTTAGCGATCTGAGAGATGTGGATAAGTCCGTCGATACCGTCAATGATCTGTGCAAATGCACCGAATGATGTGAGCGATACTACCTTAACGGTAACGGTCTGACCTACTTCATAGTTGTTCTTGAAGATCTCCCAGGGATTATCGGTCTCCTTCTTAGCGATAAGAGATACCTTGCCGTTTTCGGTGTCGATATCCTTGATCTTAACTTCGAGCTTATCGCCTACGCTTACTATATCGGAAGGATGCTTAACTCTCTTCCAGGAAAGATCCATTCTTCTTACAAGACCGTCAACGCCGCCGAGATCAACGAATACGCCGTAATCGGTGATGCTCTTTACTTCGCCCTCGATAACGTCGCCTACAGCAGCGGTCTCGAAGAACTTGGACTTAGCAGCTTCTCTTGCTTCACGCTCTACCGCACGGATAGAACCTACAGCCTTCTGTCTTGCCTCGTTTACTTCAAGGATCTTGAATTCTACGGTCTTCTTGAGCATATCGTCAAGCTCGCCGCCTCTGGGAACTGCCTGTGATGCGGGAACGAATACTCTTACGCCGTTAGATGTAACGATAAGTCCGCCCTTAACAACGTTTGATACAACGCCTGTAAGAACAGTACCCTCTTCCTTAGCAGCTGCGATCTTCTCAAGACCGAGTGCTGCGTCAACTCTCTTCTTGGAAAGCTCTACTATACCCTTCTCGTCGCTTGTCTGAAGTACGATAAGTGCGATAGTATCGCCGATGGAAACTATATCCTCGGGCTTCTTGGTAGGATCATCGGTAAGCTCTTCAGGCTTGATATAACCTGTATGCTTTGTTCCGATATCTACGCTTACTTCGCCGTTAGCGTCGATAGCGGTAACGATACCGTCTACCTTCATTCCCTTATGTATTTTTTTCAGAGTTTTCTCCATTTCCTCTGCAAAATTAAATTCTTCGTCAACATTGTTCAACATTTCGCTCATGGCCTGTTGTACCTCCTCAATTATATAAGCAGGAGTAGAAGCTCCCGCAGAGATCCCGATAAATCTTGTATCAGTAAAGTCTTCGCCTTCAAGTATTTCCCGCAGTTCCCTGCCGTTTTCAACGTGTATCGTGCGGCAGTTCTTTTCACACACCTGCACCAGCTTGTGCGTGTTTGAACTGTTTTTACCTCCGGCTATGATCATCAGATCGGCTTTTTCGGAAAGCTCTTCAGCCTCCGCCTGCCTTTGTGCAGTAGCATTGCAGATAGTGTCATACACCTCGGCATCGGGGCGCAGCTCTTCGAGCAGCCTTCTGCATTCTTCCCACAGCGCTTTGTTGTATGTCGTCTGTGAAAGCACACACAGTCTTGTATCGGCATCAAGCTTTCCGAGAAGTTCCTTCAGTTCGTCAGGTCCTGAAAAAACATAGCTTTCGTTACTGCAAAAGCCCCGTATACCGCACACCTCGGGGTGATCTGCATCACCAGCGATGATAACGGTCATACCTTCTTCCGTCTTTTCAAGAGCCTTTTTCTGGATACGCTCAACGAATGGACAGGTAGCGTCTACCACCTCAGCGCCTATACGTTCAAGCTCAGCGTAAACATCCCTTGACACTCCGTGAGAGCGAATGATAACGGTCTGTCCAGCTTTTATCTCATCAAGCTCTGCCGCACGGCATCCCCGTGCTTCAAGATCTTCAACGACATTCCGATTGTGAATGATCGGACCTAATGTAACAACATTATTTCGGTTATCTAATTTATTATACACAATTTTTACGGCTCTGTCTACCCCAAAACAGAAACCAGCGGTCTTGGCAACAAAAATTTTACATTTTCGCAACATTCAATACACTAAACTGGATATTCTATCCATGATCTCCTTCTTCATTTTTTTGAGACTTGCCGCATCTGTGCCGCTTACTCCCACATCGGAAGGTTCAACAGGCTTGCCGTAACGCACCACGACCTTCTTACGCTTTGCGAGCTTTTCTCCCTCAAAATTTATACCTACAGGCACTACAGTAGTCTGTGCCACAGCAGCTATAAGGGCTACACCCGTCTTTCCCTTGCCTACCTTGCCGTCTTTAGAGCGTGTGCCTTCGGGAAAGATAACAAGGTTTCTTCCCGATTCGAGTTTTTCTACTGCCGTATCTATGACAGCTGTATCGCCCGAACCTCTGACAACGGGAAATGCTCCGAATGCCTTTATAAGCAGTGCAAAAGCCTTATTGCCATTGAAAAGCTCTTCCTTAGCCATATATGATATGGGCACTCTTGCGTGGAGTGCTATAAACACAGGGTCAGCGTAGCTCCTGTGATTTGAAGCAAAGATATTTCCGCCGTTTTTCGGCACATTCTCTATGCCCTCATAATGTATATCGTACATCAGCTTGAATACGAATATCACTATCGGGCGAAGTATATTATAGAAAAACTGCCTTACGGGGTTTATCTTCTTATCCCTGCTTATCGGATGAACAGGCATTATGGTGCGGTTACGGCGGCTTTTCTTTTCCTCGCCGTCCTCGCTCACCTGTTCAGATTTTTTTTTTAAGCTGTCAGAGCAAGCCTCTGCAGCCTTTACGATGGCATCTACCACCTCATCTATAGTCATACTCGTAGAATCTATAAGCTGTGCATCTTCCGCCTGTCTGAGCGGTGCTATATCTCTGTGAGTATCATTATAATCCCGCTGATTTATATCCGCAAGCACTTCCTCATAGGTCGAGGGGTCACCCTTTTCCTGCAATTCCTTGAATCTGCGGTTTGCTCTTTCCTCAGCACTTGCTGTAAGGAAAAGCTTCACTTGTGCATCGGGCAGAACAACTGTTCCTATATCTCTGCCGTCCATTATTATATCGTTAGCCTTAGCTATATCTCTTTGTGTATCAAGAAGAAATTCGCGCACCGCAGGCACTTTTGACACCTGTGAAGCGCCCATAGAAACTTCCGGAGTGCGTATCTTGTCTGAAACATTCACACCGTTTACAAGCACTGCCTGACTTCCGTCGATATAGGTAAGTTCTATTTTCAGTCCGTCAAGCTGTTCGGTCACCTGTGCTTCATCTGAAAGGTCGGCGCCGTTTTCAAGTGCATGATAAGCTATCGAACGGTACATAGCGCCCGTATCAACATACACATAACCCAGCTTTTTTGCCGCAAGCTTTGCAATAGTTGATTTTCCTGCACCGGAAGGTCCGTCAAGTGCGATGTTTATTCCCATGCTTCTCCGCTCCAATTCAAAAAATTAAAGTTCAATATATATTATTACACAAATTCATTCAAAAATCAAGTAGCTTTTGAAAAAATCATCATTTTTTCACATTTTTCACAGTTATCATCAGAAAGCCTGTGCCGCCGCATAAGCAGTCGCCCACGCTATCTGAAGATTGAAACCGCCTGTATATGCGTCCGCATCAAGCACTTCTCCTATAAAATACAATCCCTTTACGAGTTTTGACTCCATAGTTTTAGGCGAGATCTCATCCACATCCACTCCGCCCCTTGTGATTATAGCCTCTTCAACAGGTCTTAATCCCTTCACATCAAATGTAAGAGAATGTATCACCGAAATAAGGCTCGCACGTTCCTCACGGGTTATCTGATTTACCTTTTTCACGGGACTTATCCCGCTTCGCTTAATTATAATGGGTATTATGCTTGCAGGCAGAAGTCTGCCGAGAGAATTGCCGAAATCCCTGTTCGGTACTTCCGAAAAGTCTCTGAGTATGCGTTCATCCAGCTTTTTGTCGTCAAGCGCCGGCTTGAGGTCCACAGAAAAGGTGTACTTGCCCTTTGCTATGTCATGCATATGTGCCGAAGCCGAAAGCACCAGCGGTCCGCTCATACCGAAATGTGTAAACAGCATCTCGCCCTGCGACTCAAACACATTTTTGCCCGAGGTATTGTCGCGCACCGAAAGCCCGCAGTTCTTCAGTGAAAGCCCCATAGCCTGAGCACATTCGCCGTACAGCTCAACAGGCACCAGCGAACCGCCGCATTCGGTAACCGTGTGTCCCGCTTCCCTCGCAAAACGCAGGCCGTCACCTGTAGAACCCGTTTTTGGGTAAGAAAGTCCGCCTGTAGCTACCGTGACCTTATCGGCAAAATATTCGCCGCTTTTGCCTTTGACGCCCTTTATCACGCCGTCTTCTATCATAAGCGACTTCGCCTCGTCACGGACAATGCGCACGCCTGCATCCTTTGCGGCATTTATAAGTGCTCCCGATATGTCCTTTGCATTGTCGCTCACGGGAAACACCCTGTTTCCGCGCTCGGTCTTCAGTTCTATCCCCAGCATTTCAAAGAATGCCATCGTGTCCTCGGGGGTAAATCTGCTGAGTGCAGAGTACAAAAATTTAGGGTTTCTCGGAATGTTCGCCATTACCGTCTGCACATCGCAGTTGTTTGTAACGTTGCATCTGCCTTTTCCCGTTATATTCAGTTTTCTGCACGGCTGAGCCTCATGCTCAAGCACTATCACTTCATGTCCGAGCCATGCCGACTGCACGGCACACATCATACCGGCCGCGCCGCCGCCTATTATCACTACATCTGTAACCATATCTGCTCCCGCAAAAGTTCACTGTCTTACAGCGTTCTTTTGTCTATTTTTTTCGCTTTTTCGCACCTGCCGAGTATCCATTCGTCAAGCCCCGCAGGCATATCCCTGTACATCACCGTAACGCCTATGTCGTTTCCGTCAACAAGCACCAGAACCTCATCGGTAAGCAATATCTTCTCTATATCACTGTACTTCACCATGAAAACCTTGCCCGCAAGAAGAGGGTTATCGTTTTTCAGGTCACGGTAAGTGAACATCTCATCAAAAAAAGCCGTTTCATAGCAGGCAGAAAAGCTGTTTTCGTTCTCCACACCGAGATGTCTTAGCGTTCTGCCGCTGAAAAGAAATGATTTCAGCGCAAAACCCGCGCCTATTCCGAATATCACACATCCTGCAATAACGACCTTGAACAGCTTCATTTCGTCACTGCTGTCCATTCCGAAAAAGGCGTATAATATCACTGCAAGCCCCACACCCGTGAACAAAACTATCCTGCCGATGCGTTTTTTTCTGTATATCTTATAATTTTCAAGAAGCATCTTTCCGCTTATCTCACTTGTAGCCTCAGCGTGCAGACTGTCCTTATTCTGCTGTCTGAACCCCTCTGCTTCCCTGATCTCGTGAGCCGATATGATCACAGGCTCTCTTTCATTATCCATTATTGTATGTCCCCTATTTATATATGTTTTTCTGTTGACTTATTTATCGTTCTTCGAGTATACCTCATACTCGTCCCATATGCGTTCCAGCTTTTCAAAGCTCTTGCGCACCTTTTCAACATTGCTTATGGAAAGCGCCGCAATAAGCGCATTTATAAGAGAAAGCGGAGCTACCAGAGAATCAGCGAAGCTGTTCATGTCACTTCTCGCTATGAGCAGATTATCCGCAAAAGGTGCCAGCGGCGACTGCTCGGAGTCTGTTATGGCTATAACGTGCGCTCCCTGTGCCTTTGAATATTCCAGCATTTTTGCCGTCTGTCGGGAATATCTCGGGAAAGAAATGCCTATCATTACATCTCTGTCGTCTATACGCATGACCTGCTCAAAAAGCTCGCTCGTTGTGGTGTTGCGCACCTGCTTTACCTGCGGGAACATTCTTGAAAAGTAATAGTTCATAAATGACGCAAGCGGCTCTGCGCTCCTCGCACCGAGTATGTAAATGGTGTTGCACCTCTCTATTGCCCTTACCGCATCGGTGAAAGCCTCCTCCGAGGTGTCCTCCATAGTCGAGCGTATCTTCTCCATATCACGGGTAAGCACCTGCTTGAGTACGTCCTCACCGCTGAGACGGTCATTTGTGACCTCTATTCTCTGCACTGCGGTGAGCTTGTTTCTCATAAGCTCCTGCAAAGCTCTCTGAAGTGCCGGATATCCGTCAAATCCGAGCATAGATGCGAACCTTACTACTGTAGATTCGCTCACCCCTACGGTTTTTCCGAGTTTCTGTGCGGTCATGAAAGCCGCCTTGTCATAGTGCTCCAGTATGAATGACGCTATAAGTTTATGACCCTTTGAAAATGTGGTCATCTGCTCATTGATAAGTGTGAAAAGATCCTTTTCCATTTTACTTCGCTTCCTATCTATCTGATAACGGCAATATCTTTGCCGTCAGTTTCAAATACTATACTGCCGTCCCGTGAGGTGATAAAAACCTCATCTGACCATCCGTCAAGACGTTTCAGCGCCGCCTCGTCCGGGTGTCCGTATTCATTAAATGCACCGCAGGATATCACCGTATACTTCGGCGTTACCGCCGAGAGCCACTCCTCGCAGGAAGAATATGCACTGCCGTGATGCCCCGCTTTCAGCACATCGGAATCAAGCATTACTCCCCTGTCAAGCATTTCCTGCTCTTCGTTCTCACCGCAGTCGCCCGTGAAAAGAAAAGAACAGTCTCCGCAGACCAGCCGCACTATCACCGACATATCATTAAGGTCTTCGGTATATTCGTGTGCCGCATAAGTATCAAAAGTACACTCTCCGAAAGTAAAGCTCATATCGGCGGCAGGTTCGATATACGGCACAGTTTCGGTGAGCATTTCGTATGTTACCGAATCAGGCTCAAGTCCTTCGGGCACCTGCGGCATGATAACGCTTCCGACCTCAAAACTGTCATAGATATCCGCCGCCTCGCCTATATGGTCAGCGTGCGGGTGGCTGAGTATCATATAATCGAGTTTTTCTACTCCTATCGCATCAAGATGCGCTATGACCATATCGCTGTCGTCACGGTCACCTGTATCTATCAGCATATAGTGTCCTTCAGAACACACCAGCGCACAGTCTGCCTGACCCACATCTATAAACTCCACCCATGTGTCGGCATCACTTATCTTTACAGTATCGGGCTTCAGTGACGGCAGATCGGGAAAACCGTTCTCATCCATCATTTCACCAAGCTCGCCGAAAAGCCCGTGATATTTCATGAAAGTGAGTGCTCCGCCCGCTGTAAGAAGCAGTCCCGTAACAAGCACCGCCCACGCAAGGGCATTGTTTCCGCCTTTTTTAGCCATCAGTGCTTTCTCCTGCCCTGCGGCTTATTCTGTCTTCCGCCTTTCGGACGAGATGCGCCTTGTCCTTTTGCAGAACGTCCCTTGCCGCCCTGACTCTTTGCGGCATCACGCTCACGCTGCTGTTTAAGGTATATCGTGTCGGGTTTGACGAGTTTTCCCGCACCCTGTCCGATAAGATCACGCCTGCCTGCCTTTTCAAGTGCTTCGATGACACGGCGCTGATTTTCGGGCTTATAGTACTGCAAAAGCACCCTCTGCATTGCTTTTTCCTTCGGGTCCTTAGCAACGTATACAGGCTCAAGTGTGTACGGGTCAAGTCCCGTATAGAACATACAGGTAGAGAGCGTTCCCGGAGTAGGATAAAAATCCTGCACCTGTTCGGGGTGTATCTTGTTTTCCTTTAAGAATACCGCAAGTTCCACCGCATCAGAGAGCTTAGAACCCGGGTGAGATGACATCAGGTATGGCACAAGATACTGTTCCTTACCCTTTCTGCCGGTTATCTCATAGAATTTCCTCTGAAACCGCTTATACGCCTCGATATGCGGCTTGCCCATCTTGTCAAGCACCGCCGCAGAACAGTGTTCGGGCGCTACTTTGAGCTGTCCGCTGATATGATGCTCTATAAGTTCATTCATGAACTCCTCGTTCTTGTCCTCAATAAGATAATCATAGCGTATTCCCGAACGTATGAACACCTTTTTCACCTTTGGAAGAGCTCTCAGCTTTCTCAGAAGTGCAAGATACTCACTGTGGTCAACGTGCAGATTTTTACAAGGCTCGGGTGCAAGACATTTTTTGCCCTTGCACAGACCGTATTTCAGCTGTTTTTCACAGGAAGGCCCTCTGAAATTTGCTGTTGGTCCGCCCACATCATGTATGTATCCCTTGAAGCCCTTCATCTCAGTGAGCTTTTTGGCCTCAGCAATTACGCTTTCCTCGCTTCTTACCGTAACTCTGCGCCCCTGATGAAGCGCTATCGAACAGAAGTTGCAGAAGCCATAACAGCCTCTGTTATGCGTAAGCGAGAACTGCACCTCTTCTATAGAAGGCACTCCGCCCTCTTTTTCATAGCAGGGATGATATGTTCTTTCGTAGTCAAGAGAATATACCAGGTCAAGTTCCTCTGTTGTGAGAGACAGCGCAGGCGGGTTCTGCACCAGCATCTTATCGTCCTGACGCTGTATGATAGTCTTTCCGTATATCTCATCCTGCCAGTCATACTGTATCCTGCACGACTTGGCATACAGCTGCTTATTCTCGCTGACTTCCTTAAACGAAGGACACTGAACTGCACCATATGGCGTTTCAGACGGATCGCACAGATAACAGGTGCCCCGAACATCACGGATGCTGCTGACCGGCTCGCCCGAGTTCAGTCTGTCTGCGATCTCTATTATAGAATGTTCACCCATGCCGTACATGAGTATGTCCGCACCCGTGTCCACAAGCACCGACGGCATCACACAGTTTTTCCAGTAATCATAATGAGCAAATCTTCTCAGCGACACTTCAAGACCGCCGACAAGCACCGGCACTTCAGGAGCAGCCTGTCTGCAAAGCCTGCTGTATACCGTAGCAGCACGGTCGGGACGTCTGCCGCCCTTTCCGCCGGCAGAGTAAGCGTCATCACTGCGCTTTTTTTTCGCTACCGTATAATGTGCCACCATCGAGTCGATATTTCCTGCCGTGATCAGCCAGCCAAGACGGGGCACGCCAAGTCTCAGCACCGACTTTGAGTCATGCCAGTCGGGCTGTGCGATTATACCTACCGTATATCCGTGATAGTCCAGCAGATGCGATATTATCGCCGCTCCGAAGCTGGGATGATCAACATAAGCGTCACCAATTATATAAACAAAGTCGAGCTGTTCTATCCCACGCTCTTCCATATCTTTTCTTGATATCGGCATAAACATAAAAAATCACTCCGAATGCCGTAATAATCATCAGCCTGCGTCAAGCTGCGCCTCAAAAAATTCATTTACCTGCTTTAAAAGTTCGGTATTTATACCGTTTGCAAGCTCCTTATCCACCGATTTATAAAAAGCGATAAGCGCCCTGTCGGGGATATTTCCGTTATACTGTTTCAAAAGCAGATTGAATTCGGGATCAAGTTTTTTTCGTATATACTTTATCGTCTTTGCCGAATAAAGATATGAATTATGACCCTTTCTTCGCTTTTTATCCATAGTAAGATACTCAACGTTCGGATTTGTTATCCTGTCCTGCTGATTGATTATTGCAGCACCGTCATATCTTACGGTCTTATCGTTTGTCCCGTGTACAACAAGAACAGGTATACCTGCCTTATTTATTCCGTCCACTGCCGACAGTGAAGAATACTTCCCGAACTCTATCTTGTTGTATATCCATATAAACGGCGACATATACTTAGCCTGCTCACCCCCGAGCATCACTTCTGATGCCTCGATAAGCTCGGTCATCGGGTCACAGTAACCCGAAAGAGTGACACAGGCTTTGACATCGTGGTCGAAATTCAGCACTGCAGCCGCAGCAAAACCGCCCCAGCTGTGTCCCATGACAAAATGCGGTAAGTCTTTAAGTCTGCTGTCAGACTCGGCAAAATCCAATGCTTTGTCCAGGTCTATCGCGCTCTGTGCAAGACCCTTTGTCCTGCGGCCCTCACTGGTGCAGCTTGCTGTAGCGTCATAGGCAAAGACCTTCCAGCCTCTGTCCACGAATTTTACAAGCATGGTCATATAGTTTTCGTGGCCCGCACCTATGCCGTGAGCAAAGATTATCACGCCTTTGTCGTTGTTTCCGTTGCCGTAAATGTACCCGTGAAGGGTATTCTTCCCCGATTTGAAGCTGACCTTCTCGCGGGGGTATTTATCCTTATAATGGCTGTATCTGTAGCTGTAGGTATACTTTGCAGGGGGATAATCCACTCTTCCGAACTTCTGCCGCATAAGCAGAGTCGTAAGTGTCATCCCTGTAGCGAAAAGCATGACTATAAAGGCACATATCGTAGCAAATATGAGCTTTCTTATGTCGCGTCTTCTCTTGCGCCGTTTTTCCCTGCGGCGATGTTTTTCGTGGTCTGATACCCTTGCCTTCATAAGCTGTCACGCCCTGCCTTGTCTTTCGTACCATTCTTCCTTGGTTATCAGGATCTTTCTCGGCTTAGCGCCCTCCTGCGGTCCTATGATGCCCATAGCCTCTATGTCATCCATGATCCTTGCCGCTCTCGGAAAACCGAGCTTCAGCTTGCGCTGTAAAAATGCAGTAGATGCGTTGCCTGTTTCGACTATTATGGTTATAGCCTGATTTACAAGGTCGTCATCGGGATTTATGGATATCTCGGTATCGTCCTCGTTCTTTGGCTTAGGCATATTCTGCTCTACTTCGTGTACTACTTCCTGGTCGTATTCTGCGCCGTGTTCCTCCTTTAAGAAGTTCACAACGCTTCTTATCTCGGCTGTTTCAGAGAAACCGCTCTGTATTCTCATAGGCTTCGGAAAGCCTACGGGCTTGTAGAGCATATCTCCTCGTCCGAGAAGCTTTTCAGCGCCCACCTCGTCAAGTATTACCCGCGAATCGGTGTTGTTCGATACCATCAGCGCTGTTCTTGAAGGTATATTTGCCTTGATAAGTCCTGTAAGTACGTCAACTCTCGGAGACTGCGTAGCTATGAGCATATGCATACCTGCCGCACGGGCAAGCTGTGCAAGTCTCATTACGCTTTCTTCAACTTCGCTCTTTGCAGCAAGCATCAGGTCGGCAAACTCGTCCACGACAATAACTATCTGTGCCAGCTTTGTCCTGCCGCATTCGGGGTCGTTTTCAAGCATTTCCTCGACCATTTCGTTATAGTCTTCAAGGTTTTTCGTACCGTTTGCCTCAAACAGTTTGTAACGGCGCATCATCTCGTTGACTGCCCAGCCCAATGCGCCTGCCGCTTTAAGCGGTTCGGTGACAACAGGTATCAGCAGGTGAGGTATGCCGTTGTACATCGGAAATTCGACCTTTTTCGGGTCGATGAGTATCAGCTTTACCTCATCGGGGGATGCGTGGAAAAGTATATTCAGTATGATCGAGTTTGTAAATACAGACTTGCCCGAACCTGTAGTACCTGCTATGAGCATATGGGGCATTGCGGCTATATTGCCTATAACTATGTTGCCCTCTATATCCTTGCCGACCGCAAATGACAGCTTGCCCTTTGCCTTGCGGTATTCGGGACTGTCGATAAGCTCTCTCATAGATACGGGGTCACGGTGTATGTTCGGTATCTCTATGCCTATTGCAGGCTTTCCGGGGATAGGCGCTTCTATACGAACGCTGTCCGCTGCAAGATTCAGTGCTATATCGTCAGCGAGCGAAGTGACCTGCTTTACCTTCACGCCTGCTGCGGGCTGAAGTTCATACCTCGTTACAGCAGGGCCTCTGTGTATGCCGACTATGCGTGTCTTTACGCCGAACTGTTCAAGAGTAGCCACCAGCTTTGTTGACTTTTCCTCTATCTCACGCTGTATCTCTTCTTCCGAGCTCTTGCGCTTTGCTTCATGAAGAAGTTCAACGGGAGGATATACATATGCAGGCACCTTTTCGGTACCCTCACGTTCTATCATCGTTGTCTGACCGCTCGGCTCTATTATAACGTCCTTTTTCCTTGCCGGTTCTCCTGCCGCTTTCTTTATGAGCTCACTGAGCTTTATCTCTTCGGCGAGCTTCTGTTTTTCATCACGCACCTGCTCGGCACGGGTGGGAGCTTTTTCCGGCTTTTTGGACTTTGGCTCTTCCTCACGGATAGCATCTATCGGAACACTTTCCTGCTCCGGGTCGTTCCAGGGTTCGGGCTCACTCGATTCAAGGATCTCTGCGTCCTCGCTGAATTTATCGGCCCTTGCCTTTGCTGCTTCTTCCTCAAGACGTATTTTCTCAAGCTGTGCCTGATGAACCTTTGCAAAATCAACACTGCGCTTTTTGCGTTTTCTCGGTTCGGGACGCTGAAGTCTTTCGGGTGCGGGCGCAGGTGCAGGTGCAGGCTTTTCCGTGAGTTCCTCGGGTATATCATAATAGCCCTCAAGATCTCTTTCATAAGCACGCTCCTCAGCGTTCTGCTTGAGCGCCTTTGCGCCACCGACTATCGGGCGGGTCATTGCGTGTATTATCTGCGGAAGCGTAAGATCCGAAAGCAGAAGTGCAAACAGCACTATAAGAAGCACTATGAGTATCTTTGAACCCACATCGCCGAAATGTGAGCGAAGTGTCATTCCGCACAGCGAACCTGCAACTCCGCCTCCCTTGAGTTTCTTACCGTCCTCATAAAGCCGCTTCAGCTTTATCATAAGCGTAGTTCCGTGTATAGTATTTCCAAAGAAAATCTGCGCAGCGCCGCTTAACAGGAAAAACATCACAGTTCCCTGAAAAGCCCGGGCTATGACTGCATTTCTTGACTTTTCTGACGCTATCGAAAGCGCCATATATATAATGAACAGCCCGAAAACGAACACTGAAGCACCGAGCATACCTCGGTTGAGCTCGTACATTTTCTTCCACAGGCCGTCACCTTTTATAAATGTAAGTATGACCTCAAATATGCCGAAGAAAAACAGCACCAGCGACCAGAAGCGTCTGCGTTCCTTGAACTTTGCAGCCTTTATATCATCCTGTTTTGAGGAAACCGCCTTTGATGCAGTGCTTTTAGCCGTACTGCTTTTTGCAGCGGTCTTTCCTGCGGAAGTTTTCTTCGCCGCAGACGGCTTTTTTTCAGCCGTCTTTCCTTTACTCTGAGCCAATTTATCTATTCCCCTTTTTTATGTACGGAACGCACCATGCGCCCCCGTGTCTTACTTTTCCTTTTCGATCTCGGAATACAGCCACTCAACTGCGTCATGTATCCCGCCCAGCCTGTCGATGAGCCCGTACTCCACGGCAGTCCTTCCGTCTATGACAGTACCGATATCATTCACAAGCTCATCAGTCGAAAGCATGAGCTCTCTGAGTTTTTCAGGTGATATCTCCGAATTATCAGTGATAAAACTGTCGATACGCCTCTGCATACGCTGAAAATACTCCACCGTCTGCTCAACTCCTATAACCGGTCCGTTGAGCCTTACAGGGTGAATAGTCATCGAAGCGCTCGGCACTATGAATGACCGCTTTGCGCACACCGCAAGAGGCACCCCGATAGAGTGACCGCCCCCGAGCACCACCGATGCCGAGGGAGTCTGCATACCCGAGATAAGCTCTGCTATCGCAAGACCCGCTTCAACATCTCCGCCAGCAGTGTTAAGAAGGATAAGAAGCCCCTCATATTCACCGCTCAGCTCTACCTCTGCAAGTGACGGTATTATATGCTCATACTTAGTAGTCTTGGTATCGGGCGGCAGAAGATAATGCCCCTCCACCTGACCTATCACATTCAGACAGCAGATATTGTGTCTGCCGCCTGCGGCTGTTACACCGCCCTCACGGGCTGTCACACGTTCCTCGTCCATGCCGAACCTCCGTAAATACACTTTGGTGTTATTTTGCGCAGGCTTGGGTCCGGGTATGCAAAAAATCTTTCATTTTCACAAAATAAAGCTATTACGCTAAATTACATCATACCATAAAATCCCTGTATTGTCAAGTGAAAAATGCAGGATTTCCTGTCATCGCCTGCATAAAAGGCGGCCTGTCAGCAGCAATGCAAAACCGCCTGTACAGATCCTTTCTGCGCAGACGGCTTTGCGGTTATTTTCTGATGCTCTTTGTTCCGGCAAGAAAACTCAGAGGCATGAAAAAAGGCTTAGAAATACTATGATATATCAGGCTCTCCGCTGCGATACCGCACCATGTCCGCATGAAACGGTATCAAGCAAAAAGCCGTACTTACACACTGTACGGCTCAAAGTTCAGATATTCATCATTCCCGACATGATACAGCCGCCGACAGCGCCTGCCGAAAGGATATCAGGCATCCTTTCTTCTGTTATACCGCCTATCGCCCAAACGGGTATGCTTACCGAGCGGCAGACCTCTTCAAGAAAGCCTGTCCCCCTCGGTGCAAGACCCTTTTTGCAGTCGGTAGCATAAATATGTCCTGCGGTAACATATACCGCACCCATTTTTTCCGCCGATACAGCCTCTTCTGCGCTGTGTACCGAGCACCCCACTTCAAACTCGCGGCACAGTTCCTCGGCGACCAGTGCAAGCGGCATATGTATTCGCTTTACGCCAAGTTTTCTCGCTGCATCGGGAAAGCTGTGCAGTATAAGCGCTATGCCTTCCCTTTCGCAGACCTTCAGCATATCCGCCGCAAGTGCCGTGTACTCCTCGCAGGAAAGGTCCTTTTCACGCAGTATCAGCCGTCTGACACCCGCCTGCGCTATGCGCTCTGCCTGTTCTGTCAGCGGTCTTTCGCAAAGCGCCCTTGCTGTCACCGCCGTTATCCTGTCACTGTATGTAAACATAATCGTTAAGCACCGGCTGTAATCCACGGCGGCGAATACCCTCGATCACCTCATCGAGAGTTCTTCCGTCACTTATCTCGAACTGTGCATCGCCCTCGTTCTCATTTTCATCCGAATGCTCTCCGATACCTGTGCTCACGCCCGCAGATATCTTGGTAGCACACATACCTATGACATGATCTCTGAAATCCGCCCTTTCACGGGTAGATATTGTAAGCCCCGCAAACGGCATGAATATCCTGTAGGCGCACATCACCTGAAGAAGCTGCCTTTCATGCACATCCTTCGGGTTTATCTTGTCGTTGTTTATTATCGGGCGAAGTCTCGGACATGAAAAGCTTATCTCGGCGTGGGGATACTTTCTTTGCAGAAGATATGCGTGCATACCCGTAGCAAATGCGTCTTTTCTGAAATCATCAAGCCCCAGCAGCGCCGCAAAGGCCACGCCCCTCATTCCGCCGCGTATCGCTCTTTCCTGTGCGTTGAGTCTGTACGGGAATATCCTCTTGTGCCCTGCAAGATGCAGTGTTTCATACTTGTCGCTGTTATATGTTTCCTGGAATACCGTCACATAGTCTGCACCGCAGCTGTGAAGATATTCATATTCATCGGTATTCATGGGATAGACCTCTACGCCCACATTCTTGAAATACTCCCGTGCAGTCCTGCAGGCTTCACCGATATACCTTACATCGCTCATTTTTCTGCTTTCACCTGTAAGTATCAGCACTTCCTCCATACCCGTAGCTGCTATAGCTTCCATCTCACGGCGTATGGCATCGCTGTCGAGCTTTGCACGGCGTATCTTGTTGTGACAGTTGAAGCCGCAGTATATGCAGTAGTTTTCGCAGTAATTTGCTATATAAAGCGGAGTGAACAGGAGCACGCTGTTTCCGAAATGCTTTCCCGTTTCGGTCTTAGCACGCTCCGCTATCTGCTCTAAAAATGGCTCAGCCGCGGGCGATAACAGTGCTCCGAAATCATCAGGTGAAAGATATTCCGCCGCAAGTGCCCTCTTCACATCAGAAGCGGTATACTTGTCATAATCATAAGCCTTCATAGCCGCTATGACTCTGTCGCCTATATCACTGTCTTCAAGCACTTCCATTCCGGGCATATATTTCATATGGTCTGTTCTTTGTTCAGTCATCTCATAGCCTCCTCAGTCTGCAAGAAATCCGGTCAGCGGCGAAGACGCCGAAGCCTTGTCAAGAACTCTTCCCGTACCTGCAAGATATGCTGTTCTGCCTGCATTTATAGCGTCCCTGAATGCTGAGGCCATAGCAACTATATCTCCTGCGGTGGCTATAGCGGTATTCGCCATGATAGCGTCAGCACCCATTTCCATAGCCTCACACGCCTGTGACGGCTTGCCTATACCTGCGTCTACTATAATGGGCAGGTCTATCTCCTCAATGAGGATCCTTATGAACTGCTTTGTCGCAAGTCCCTGATTTGACCCGATAGGTGCAGCAAGCGGCATTATTGCGGCTGCGCCCGCATTTACCATATCCCTTGCGGCATTAAGGTCGGGGTACATATAAGGCAGCGGTATAAAGCCCTCCTTCGCCAGCAATTCACACGCCTTTGCCGTCTCATAATTGTCGGGCAGAAGATACTTTGAGTCGTGTATGACCTCTATCTTGATAAAGCTGCCGCAGCCTGCTTCACGGGCGAGCAGCGCTATTTTCAGTGCTTCCTCCGCATTTCTTGCGCCCGAGGTGTTAGGCAGAAGCGTAACGCCTTCGGGTATATGTTCAAGTATATTTCCGCTGAAGCTGTTCACTCTTCGCAGCGCAAGGGTGATTATCTGCGCCCCTGCGTGCTCTACAGCAGCCTTTATCAGTTCAGGGTCATACTTTCCCGAACCGAGTATGAACCTTGAAGTAAACTCGTGTCCTCCTATAACAAGGGTATCTTTCTTATTTTTTTCCATTATCAAACCTCACCTTTCAGTATCATTTCCACCGCACGGCTCGCCATATGCCCCGCGCATATCATCACGCGCGCCGCAGTAAGACCGTCGCCGTCCGCTACGTCTGTAACTCCGTCACCGCAGACAGTGAGTCTTTTGCCTATCTGCCTTGTGACGATATCATTTGCCTTGCCAAAGCCTGCCATGCCGGAGCCCGATATCACGGGTACGTCATTGATCTCAGACATTATGGTGCTAATGAACATCGCCTTGTCCTCAGCCCCGTCAAAAGCCTCGATGATCATATCACAGTTTCCGAACAGGCTGACTGCATTTTCGGCTGTTACTCTTATAAAATGTGTGTCTATTTCACAGCATGGACTTATACCGCAGAGTATCTTTCTGACAGCATCGGTCTTTTTCATGCCTATATCGGCAGGGGTGTAAAGCTGCCTGTTGATGTTTGACAGCTCAACTGTGTCATGATCGGCAAGTGTCAATGCACCTATCCCCGACCTGACAAGCGCCGCCGCTATGTTTGAACCCAATCCGCCGAGTCCCGCTATCCCAACACGAACTTTCTGCATCTTTTCAAATATCGGCTCGCGGCTCCGCGAATCCACAGCTTCTCCGAACTGTTCTCTTGTTATCATCAGCCGCCACCCACAAAGCCTATTATGTCAGCTTCATCGCCGTCCTGAAAGACGGTGCTCTCATAGCTGTCCTTAGTTACTATGCTGCCGTTTATCATGACAGCTACTCTTTTCTCGTCAAGTCCCTGACTGCTCAGCCATTCTGTCAGCTTCATGCCGTCAGCAGCGGTATCTTCGCCGTTTATCCTTATCATTTTCAGCTCTCCTTATAAAGTATTTCACGCAAAAAAATAGACCGAGCCCGAGGTCTGCACCGATGGTGGTACACCCCGAACACGGTCTATCGTGATCGTTTACTATTATAACATACCGTATTTGATTTGTCAAGTGCAATTATTTTAAAAAAATCACACAATTATCACAATAAATGTTGTTGATTTCCGCCATGAAATAGAATATAATAGGTATTGCCGTCATAACAAACGGTGAAAATCATTGCATCACCTGTGTCTGTATGAGCGCCGGTCGTTTAGGGTCGGGTCATCTGCCGAAGATCCCCTTTTTCTCATACGGCTCACAAGCAAACGAAGTCAGCTTATATCCTGCCTCATCTGCTACAGCACTGAGTTTTTCCTCGGATATCTGCTCTTCGGTGATGATGACAGTCTGCTTATCTTTGTGTGATGATGTTACTTTTTTTACGTTGAACGCCGATTCTACAGCTCCGTTCATGTGTTTTTCACAATTTCCGCACATCATCCCGTCGATACCTGCTGTTATCTTATACATTATAAACACTCCTTTTCTTTGATATTATTTAATGTTTATACATCTATTATACCACATTATAATATTTTGTCAAGCCTTCCAAATCCGGTCAAAATTTCATCATAATTTGTGATAGTTCGACAAAATTTAATATTTTTCTAAAAAATATACAGAAATTTTCAAAAAAGTATTGACATTATATTAATATTATGGTATGATATAATAAGAAAATAGAAAAATATTAAGGGGTCCGCACAGAATCGCCTGTGCCTGCCCTTTTTGCAGCATCAAAAGATCAAATCAGATCATCGTGAAGGGGAACGAATACCTTTGACGCAACAGTTTCAGGAAGGACTGATATTACTATGACCGATTTCTATTATCCCGTTCTGAACGACGAGGTCAATCTGCCCATGTACATCCTTGGGATCGGAGCAAGAGACACCGAATTTCATTTTATCAGAGAAGACGGATATCCTAATCACCAGATAATATACTGCGTCCGTGGCAGCGGAGTGCTGAAGGTTGGGGGTAATGAGTATAATATAACCGCAGGCGACGGTTTCTATCTGCCGCCTAAAGTGCCTCATGAATACTACCCCACTGAGGATATCTGGGAAACTCACTGGATAACCTTTGAGGGCCGTGAGATCGAAAACATGATGAAGTATATCAAGCTTGAGCAGACGAGAGTCTTCCGCATATACGACATAAATACACTTGATGCCATATTCAAAAAGATGCTGCACCTTATGCGCACCAACTATTATTACGGCGGACAGCAGTGCTCGGCTTACCTGTACTCTTTCTTCATCGAATTCAACCGTGTAGTCAATATGCAGAACGGCACCCGTGACAGCGCTAAGCTGAATCAGCTCCAGCCTGTTATAGACTACATCAACAAAAACTATCAGAAAGATATCACCCTTACCGAGCTGAGCAATCTTATAGGGCTGTCACCGCAGTACCTTTGCAGACTCTTTAAGGAATGTCTTAATCTGAGACCTTTTGAGTACCTTGCACGCAAGCGTATTCAGCAGGCAAAGCTGCTGCTGCTTGAGGACAAGCGCAACGTAAACGAGATAGCCGGAGAGGTGGGCTATAACGACTGCTCATACTTCTGTGCCGTATTCAAAAAGCACGAGATGCTCTCACCTGCGGAATTCCGCAATCTCAACAAAAAGTCAAACTGACAAAAAAGCCGTCGGCGTTGATTCGTCGGCGGCACTTATATGTATTGAAAGGAAAGAATTGAAAAATGAACATTCTCCATGATATCTCTCCGAAAGAGATAAACTGTGACAGTTTTACCGCTGTCATAGAGATACCGAAAGGCTCTAAGGTGAAGTATGAGCTTGACAAGAATACGGGACTTCTGCGTATGGACAGGATACTCTACACCTCCACACACTACCCTGCCAATTACGGATTCATCCCCCGTACACACGCTGATGACGGCGACCCCCTCGATGTCCTTGTGCTTTGCTCGGAGACCCTTGAACCTATGTCACTTGTAAAATGCTATCCCATAGGCATGATCAGAATGCTTGACAACGGCGCTTCAGACGAAAAGATAATCTGTATCCCCGAAGCAGACCCGAGTTATAACGGATACACCGACATATCCGAGCTCCCCGCACACATTTTTGATGAAATGGGTCACTTTTTCCGTGTGTACAAGCAGCTTGAACATAAGGACACCGTGATAGATGATGTCAGCGGTCCCGAAGACGCCAAGCGGATAATCACCGAATGTATCGACAACTACATCGAAAAGTTCTGCAAGTGATATC
>CADBTD010000159.1 GCA_902797535.1 uncultured Ruminococcus sp.
GTCTGCTTACAAAAGGAAAAACAATGCCGGAAGGGATTCGGGTCACAAGGCAGAGTTAAAGGGCAGAAACATACTGCTTGCCGAGGACGTTCCCATCAACGCAGAGATCGTTAAAATGGTACTTGCGATGCGTGAGATAAATGTCGACCATGCCGAGAATGGCAGGAAAGCACTTGAAAAGTTCTCAGCAAGTGAGGCCGGGCACTATGATGCGGTGCTTATGGATGTAAGAATGCCAGAAATGGACGGTCTTGAAGCTGCGGCAAGAATAAGAGCGCTTGATAGAGCAGATGCAAAAACTATCCCCATAATCGCTATGACGGCCAACGCCTTTGATGAGGATGTTCAAAGAAGTCTGCAAGCAGGAATGAATGCACACCTCAGCAAGCCGATAGACAACAATTTATTGTTTGAAACATTGGAGAGCCTGATCAAATGACAGGCATATATTGCAGTGGTAAGGACGGCGCAGCTTTGACGAATAAAAAACAGGTCTTATACCATCAAAATATTAGCAAAGGGCTATGTTCTCCGTGAATATGTACGGAAGTCATAGGGCGTCAATACCGTGAGTGTATCTGCATATGAGTACAACAGAAGCAAAGGCTGTCTTCGCATAATGCTTGCAGGCGGCGTGGTCTGCTATAATGTTCAGACCACATACTACAGGTCAAGAACGGTCACAAGAACACCTGTTGTGTACGATTGACCCGATATTACTGAATTAAACAGGCGTTCAGCGGTGATCCGGCGCGCTGAGCGCCTCTTTTATTGCAAGATACCGCATTTTGTTAACAATAACGCTATTGACAGAGTGAGTTAGTTATGCTATACTTTTAATCAGACGATCTGAATTATTATAGGAGATGAAAAAATGAAAAAGTCAACAGCGATACTCATATTTGCCGCAGCGGTCTGCCTTAGCTCATGCGGACACGATATAGCTGATTTCAAGCCCGTGTCCGAGCCTGAAAGGGCTTCTTCACAGGAAGTAATAGATATCCCCGAAAGCGATACCGATGATTCGGCTGATACTCCCGCAGATGCACCCGATGACGTTCCTGCCGAACCCGAAAACGGCGAAACTCCCGATGAGCAGTCCGGTGAGGACGAAAAGCCTGAGGAAAAAGAAAGTAAAGAAAATAAGGACAGCTCTTCAAAGGAGAGCAGCTCATCAAAGGTGCTTATAAAGACAGGCGTGTGGTGGGCAACTTCCGAAAGCGATGACTTCTACTATGAGGTGCAGAAGGACGGCGGCGGAATGATGCTCAAGCAGGAGGACGGTCTCGGCTGGGCAGTGCAGTACAAGCAGAAAAAGCCCGAAAAAATAACAATGGCTTTTGCAAACGGCATAACACAGAAGGCCGATATAGAATATATTTCCGATGATAAGATCAAGGTGTCGCTTGACGATGGAAGCGTTGAGACCTGGACATATCAGGGCGATATGAAGATCAAGGACTTCAAATTCTACAGCACACAGCAGCTTATCAATATGGCAAGCCTGTATCATCAGGAAAAGTACGGAAACTGGCCTAACTATGTTGAGTCGAAAATAGACGAGCAGGGCTGGGTCATAGTGGAATTCTATGACGATAAGCAGCAGAATGTGATAGGCTTCTATGCGATAGACCGTCAGAACGGAAAAGGCAATGACGGTGACGGCAATGATATAGATTTCAGCGGATACGCTGACTGATCTTTGCAGGAAAGGGATGAGCTGATATGTCTTACGAGAAGGGTTACAAGAAATGCAGTGATTCACTTACTGAGGTCACGAAACTGCTTCAGTACCGTGATATAAACGGCGAGAACAGACTTTTCGGCGGACGGCTCATGGAATGGATAGATGAGGCGGCGGCACTTGCGGCTATGCGTCACTGCGGCGGAAATGTGACAACACTGATGATAGACAGTCTGAGATTCAAGTACGGCGCATTCATAAATGATATGATAGTCCTGATAGCTAAGGTCACTTATGTGGGACGAACATCTATGGAGGTCCGTGTGGATACCTACGTTGAGGATAAATCAAGCGGTATACGCCGTGCGATAAATCACGCATACCTTACCTGCGTTCATGTGAATGATGAGGGTCGGCCTGAACCTATACCGTACGGCCTGAAGCCCGAAAGCATCACCGAGATAGCTGAGTGGGAGGGCGCACAGAAGCGCATAGCTATAAGAAAGCACCGCACAGCGGAAGGATTCTGAACAATGAACACAAGAAAATACAAAGGGAAAAGTCTGCTTTGCTTTCCCGAGGATTATACGGTGATAGACATCGAAACTACAGGCATATCACCGCAGAACAGCGAAATAATCGAAATATCTGCTGTAAGATACCGAGGTCATAAAAAAACCTCGGTTTTCTCAACTCTTGTAAAGCCTTCAAGGCATATACCGAGATTTATCACGGGGCTTACGGGCATAAATGACAGCATGGTAAAGGATGCCCCCGATATCACCTCTGCCGCTATGGATTTTCTCGGCTTTGCAGGTGATGATATACTCATGGGGTATAATGTGAATTTTGATATAAACTTTCTTTATGACGCTCTGATGAGAAGCTGCGAACTGCCTCTTACAAATGATTTTGTGGATGTTCTGAGATTTGCAAGAAAGGCGCTGAAAGAGCTTCCGAACCGCAGTCAGACGACAGTTGCCGCACATTACGGTATATCTGTTGAGGGCGCTCACCGTGCGCAGACCGACTGCGAGATATGTCAGGCTTGCTATTTAAGGCTGATGAATGAATCTGTATTTGAAAAACAAGAGGTGTGAAAATGAACAA
>CADBTD010000160.1 GCA_902797535.1 uncultured Ruminococcus sp.
AAAAGCCGCAAAACTGCTGCCGCTTATGCCTGCAATAGGCGCAGTCTCGGACCTTGCCGAGAACACTGTACTGTACATCATGCTGTCAAAGGGCGTTTCAGATGCCCTGTGCTTCGCTTTTTCAGTGTTCTGCATGGTAAAATTCATATTCGTCTACGCATCATTGATTACATCTTCAGGAGGTTTGCTATGGGCAATAAAAAAGCGCTTATCGTGATAGATATGCAGAACGACTACTTGTGGGAAAACCGCAAGCCAATGTTCGGCTATGATACTCAGTCACTCGTTTCCGCCGTAAATACAGCCGTAAAGTCCGCTTCCGAAAACGGCGCCGATGTCATCTATATCCGCCATATCCTCCCCGACCTGCCCACAAACAGGCTCATCATAGGCTTTTCCATCAAGGGCACCCGGGGAGCCGAGATCTACAGCGGCGTGGATATCCTCTCAGATATGGTCTTTGACAAGTGCTTTTCCAACGCCTATACCGCAAAGCCTTTCCGTGAACATATGCAGAAACAGGGCTATACCGAGGTCTCTGTCTGCGGTCTTGACCTTTGCGGCTGCGTAGGGAAGACCGCTCTGGGCGCAGTGAAAACAGGTGCCGCCGTCACTCTGCTGGGTGACTGTACAGCCTCACGCTTTTCCCCCGACAGAGTAAACAGAATGAAACAGCTCCTCACATCAAAGGGCGTTGTCATCGCATAAAAATAAGGTCTGCCGTGTTTTTCACAGCAGACCTTTTGCTTTTACCGCTCACCGTCTGTTTCAGACTTCTTTTTGTTTCTCTTGACCCTGTACATCTTTTCGTCAGCCTGCGTTATTATGCTGTAAAGCGTGTCCCCCTGCTGAGGCACTACTATCACACTGCCTATGCTTGCCGAAAGCCTGTACGGCTTTCTGATGTACTTGTTTGCATTGTCTATCGACTGCAAGAAACGTTTTTCCAGCGCTTCCTGAGTGCTCTCGTTCACGTCTGCGGTGAATATTATAAATTCATCACCGCCGAAACGTGCGTAAACGCTGTGCTTTCCGCAGCTTTCCTTCAGTGCCGCCGCAAGCCTTTTCAGCGCCTCGTCGCCCTCCTTGTGACCGTAGTTGTCGTTTATGAATTTCAGCCTGTCCATGTCTATAAAGCTCATCATGATCGGACGCTGATTATTTATACAGTCATGGAAAAGGTGGTCAGCCACATTTATAAAGCCGTTTCTGTTGTATATACCGCACAGCGGGTCGATGACATAAAGCCTGTTGAGCTCGTCCATAGCCTTGTTTATGTGGTTTAGCTTTGAAATGTTCTCTATCGAGTTGCTTATGCACATTGTAAATGTGTGACACAGCAGACTGTATATCGGGAAATCGCTGTTAGTCATCACATAGTACCCAAGACATCTCTCACCGAAGTGCAGCGGAAGGAAATAGTTGATATTTCCTCCTGTCTCCTGCTTTTCGGGGAACATCTCACGGCTGAGAAAGCAGTCAACGCTTCTGCGCTCGCCGTTTTCCCATATCAGAGGTGCGGTCATCAGCTCGGGATATTCATTGTCGTCCAGCACCGAAGAGGAATTGAAGGAATCCTCCCAGTCAGCTGCCAGACACAGACAGAATTTCTCACATTCCAGCTGCGGCATCACCGCCGAAAGCCTGTCATAGCATTCCTCGGCTGTTTCAGCCTCCGCCAGCGCCGCAGTGAGCCTGTTTATCATGTGTACGTTTGCATTGTTGCGCTCTATGCGCTGATATGTGCTTTTCTTGAAATCAGTTATGTGCTGCTGTACAGGCAGGGGACATCCGCAGCTTTCCGAGAATATAACGTTCGGCTCCATCACAGTGCTTTTCGGCTGTTCAATTCCGTTGAGCAGGTTGTAAAGCACCTCTGCCGCCTTTTCCCCCGATGTGTATACCGGCCGCCTGACGGTAGTCAGCGCAGGTGTGGAATTTCTCGCATTTATCGTGTTGTCGAATCCTGTGACAATAACGTCATCGGGCACCTTGTACCCCATTTTTTCAAGGGCCGACAAAGCAGTCAGCGCCATGCTGTCGTTTGCGCATATGAAAGCGTCGGGCAGACTCAGCCCCGACTTTTTGAAGTCCTCTATAGCCATCACGCCGTCATAGCTTCTGAAATATCCGTAGTAAATGCGCCTGTTGTCCACATCAAGACCGTTTTCCCGCATAGCGCATACAAAAGCATCGTATCTCGCTTTTGCTTCGGGATTGGGCATAGGTCCGCTTATGTAGTTGACCGTTTTGCAGTTGTGGTGCTTTATGACATGGTCAACAAGTTCCTTCATTACCGTAAAGTTGTCTATACTGACATCATAGAATTCGGGATATTCCTTGCTTTCAAACACTACAGTGGGTATGCCTGCCGCTTTGACCTTTTCGGTGATCTTGTAACGTATTTTCGGGTCGGCAAAGGTGTTTGTCAGCAGTAAAGCCCCGTCAAACTTCGTAAAATCAGTGAGATTGTATATGCTGAATTCCCCTATGTCAAACCTGCGGCTGTCAACTACTCCACCGAAAGCGGCAAAGTATGACACGTTCATGTTATGTTTGCGTGCAAAATCATTTATGCCTTTTATAATGTAGTAGGGGTACTCCTCATCAAGCCCCGAAACTACTGCCGCTATATTAAATGTCTTCATATTTTCCTCCGATGCAAGTGGTTTTGGTGTAAAACTGTTCAAAGCTCTGCTTT
>CADBTD010000161.1 GCA_902797535.1 uncultured Ruminococcus sp.
ATTTCATAAAAGGAATAACATTCGCACCATTTGCAAGCCGTGGTGCACTTACGAAAAAGGAGTCTTTTGCAAGCCTTGACGCACTGACAGAAAGGACTTCCGCAAATCTGATCATACTTGTACCCAACGGACTGCAGGATACGCCTCAGTCCGAGATGATAGATTTCACATCTGATGCATCTTTTTCGGATGAAGAGCTTACAGAATTTATAGAATACATCCACTCAAAGGGACTCAGAGCCGCACTGAAACCCACAGTGAACTGCAAAAACGGCATATGGCGTGCGCACATTTGCTTTTTTGACGAAGATGTGCCATGTGAGCCCAAATGGAGCATATGGTTTGATTCATACTCGAAATTCCAGTGTCATTATGCCGAAATTGCCGAAAAAACAAAATGCGATCTTTTTATCGCAGGCTGTGAAATGGTGCAGTCGGAACACCGTGAAGCAGAATGGCGCAAAGTCATCTCAGACATACGCAAAGTCTACAGCGGTCCTGTAAGCTATAACACCGACAAATATCAGGAGCATAATGTAAAGTGGTGGGATGCAGTAGACATTATATCATCAAGCGGTTATTATCCCATAGATGACTGGGAAAACCAGCTTGACAGGATAGAAAAGACAGTCAAAAAATTCGGCAAGCCGTTTTTCTTCGCCGAGTGCGGATGTATGTCAGTCAGCGGTTCGTCTCATGTGCCCAATGACTGGTCTGTTCGCGGAGAGCCTGCCCCGGAGGAACAGGAACAGTGGTACAAGGCAATGTTTTCAGCCTGTGAAAAACGTGACTGGGTAGGCGGATTTGCTGTCTGGGACTGGCGCGAAAAACTGTATCCGCTGACCGCCGCTGAGACCGACACAAGCTACAGCGTTTACGGTAAACCTGCAGAAAAGATCATAAACGATTTTTACAGCAAAGGGTGACCTATTTTGTGCCCTGCTTTTTTCTCATCCTGAATTGCTTGGGAGTTATCCCCCTGAATTTCTTGAAGCTGTGGATAAAATGACTGCAGTCTGAAAAGCCTGTCTGCTGGCTTATAAAATTCAGGTCATGATCGGTAAAAAGAAGATATTCCTCTGCCTTGAATATGCGCATTTTTTCCATGTACTCCTTACAGCTCATGCCGTAACGCTCACTGAATTTTGCTGCAAATCCTGAATAGCTCATATGGCACTTTGATGCTATATCGCTCACCTTTATGTTCTCATCAAGATGACTGTCGATATACTCGGTTATGTTTTCTATACCATAGGTATCCTCGGGGGCAGAGGGACAATTGTCGATATTAAGTCCGTCATCTATCCACTGTCTTACTATACCGTAGGTAAGCATATATATCCGTGAACGCAGCATCACATCAACACCATAACGGTATTCCTTTATCTCATTTATACATTCTGAAAAAGTCTCACGGCATTTCATTGCCTCTGCCGTTCCCGCATCAAAGTGTATCTTCATGCCTTCAGACCTTGCATACATGAATATATCTCTAAGCGAAGGCGCATAGGAAGAGTGTCTCGGCAGACCAAGCATATCAAATTTCATTACTGCATAAAGCGGCGGCATACCGTCTGCTGAAAAAACAGAATGTACAGCTGAGGGACTGAATACTATAAGTTCGCCCTCACGCACTATATACGAAGTGCCGTCACAGGTCATTTCAGCACTTCCCCTGAGCATGAAAATGAATTCAGCAAAATAATGCCAGTGCGGCTTGACGGGAAAGACCTCGGCGGATGCGTCAAAAATAAAGCATTCTATAGGGTCATCAAGACTGTCATGACGTTCAAACAAATAATGCATTGACTGAAACACCTCTCTTCAAAAGCTGATAAACCGGATGACTTGTGCCTACCCGATATCTGTAATTAGATTATATCATTTTACTCCGGTGATTTCAAGTGCAGATTAGATATTTTTACAATTTTTGTGAAAGGACAGATCATATGAACAGAAAATACTTTGACCGTGATATATCCAAGCTGACTTCATCACCTTTCGGGATATTTGTCGATCAGGCAGGATATACTCCCGACAGCATTAAGACCGCTGTAATGCCCTTTGAATGCAGCGAGTTCACTGTCATAGACGAAGACGAAAAAACAGTTTTCAGCGGCAAAACAAAACTGTTCGGATATGACGAAAGCTCGGGTGACACAGTTTATTCCGCAGACCTTTCACAGCTCACCGCAAAAGGAACATACCGTGTCTGCGCTGATGGAAGGACTTCGGCACGATTCACGATATCCGATGATGTATACAATAAGGTACTGCATGACACTTCAAAGGCTTTCTATTTTCTTCGCTGCGGCTGCGGTCTTGACGAAAAGTATGCCGGGGCATATCACCATTTGCCCTGTCACTGCGACCCTGCCGTACTGTGGGAAGACAAAAGCACTTTCATTGACGTAAAGGGCGGCTGGCACGACGCAGGAGATTACGGAAGATACGTTACAGCAGGTGCCTGTGCCTGTGCGCATCTGCTTTATGCATACAAGTTATTTCCGAAAGTGTTTGACAGACTAAAACTGAACATACCGGAAAAAGGTATGCCGGATATACTTTCGGAGATAAAGTATGAGCTTGAATGGCTCATAAAAATGCAGAGAAGCGACGGCGGTGTTTATCACAAGGTCACTACAATGCTCCATGCGCCGTTTGTCATGCCTGAAGACGACAAGGAACAGCTTATCATTTTCCCTGTTTCATCAATGGCGACTGCCGACTTTGCAGCGGCAGCGGCACTTGCAGGCAGCATATACAAAAACTTCGATACCGACTTCGCTGACAGACTCATTAATGCAGCTGAAAAATCTGTAACCTGGCTTGACAGCAACCCGGATTTTATCGGATTTGAAAATCCCGAAGGCTGCAACACGGGCGGCTACTATGAGAAGGATGATTACTCCAACAGATACTGGGCATACGCCGAAATGTATTCTCTGACAGGCGAAAGAAAATATCACGACAAGATGAAAGCGCTCATGTCAAAGGGATTTCCGCTTACAGAGCTTGGCTACTGGGAGATAGGCGGTCTTGGTTCGCTGGCATATATCCTCACAGACAGACCCAAAGATGAACAGCTTTACAAGCAGATCACCGATGCATTTTCGGGACATGGCGAACATCTGAAAGGCCTTTCAGACAGATGTGGCTACGGAACAGCAATGTCAAAGGAATACTACGGCTGGGGAAGCAATATGCTTGTCATGAAAAATGCAATGATATTTGCGATAAATGATCTTATCTGCGGCGATAAGGAATCCAAAAAATATGCACGCCGTCAGCTTGATTATCTTCTCGGCACAAATGCTCTCGGCATAAGCTATGTAACGGGTACCGGAGAATACCGCACCAATAATCCGCATCTGCGTCCTGCTTTTGCAGATGGGATAGACGAATGTATCCCCGGCATGGTTGCGGGAGGTCCTAACGGCAGACCCGCCGACCCTTATGCGGAAGAAGTGATACCAAAAGACACCCCGCCTATGAAATGCTATGCCGATGATGCGGCAAGCTATTCGCTCAACGAGATAACGATATACTGGAATTCTCCGGCAGTATTCGTTATTGCTTATCTTTCGGACAAATAATAAAATAGCGTATGCCTGCCGGTAAAAGCAAGGCATACGCTCTTTTTTATGAAAACTATGGTCTGTTGATGATAATATCTGTGTTGTCAGTTTATGCTGTCAAGCTTACCGTTGTAACCATCAGAACTTATCAAAGTTGCATCGTGTATCCCGTAATCAGTGCCATTAGCCGAAGAAACTCGTATCTCAAATGTGTATCTGTCGTAGACACCGACTATCTCATACGGATCAGAGTAAATATCGTCTTCATTCACGAGAGTATAGATCATATAATCGTTTGTGACCTTATCAGCGTGAATATAGATACTGCCATTGTGTCCTGCTAAATTATTGCGAAGTTTATCTGCGATACCGTAAGAGGCAATAAATGAATCGGTATAATACTGAGCCGTATATGTATCGATAAGATCCTGAATATTTCCCTCATAATGATTTATAAAGTCGCTGTCAAGTTTATAATATGCACATTCGTCTATATTATCTGTGACCTCAAAGTCACTGTTGTAAAACACGCTCAGATCAGCATCTTTTCCTGCTGTGATCTCTTCTAAATCAGAAAGCATGGCTATTGAACCATTCTGAAACGTAGCATTGATGCGTATTGGTCGGCTTGACGAATCATCATTCTGTGAAACAGAGTTGTCATCAGCATTTCCCGGTGCCTTAACGGTAACAGGAACATTAGCGGTTATTGTTGTATTCTTGAGCCTTTCACGTTCTTCCTGAACAGGATCAGACGAACTGCCCACACTATTTGCGGTTGTAAAAGCAGGCTTCTTGCTGTCATTTTCATCGGGAGCACTTTCAGCCTTGACCTCCGGTTTTGCCTGTGTAGTTTCGGAA
>CADBTD010000162.1 GCA_902797535.1 uncultured Ruminococcus sp.
ATTCTATTAAAAATCTGTTACAAACATTATAGCATATTAACAAATCGAAAACAATAGGCATTTTTTACAAAATTTTTGTGAATATGGTGGTAAAATGACGAAAATCAAAATATCTTCGGGCATATATTGCGCTTTTGCAGGTGAAATATACAAAATATGGTAGTTTTGCTCAAAAGATGAATTGATTCAGCACAGCACGGCGACGATAATTTAATAATATCCCCGCAAAAAAAGACCCTTTCGGCCAAAGCAGATGTTCTCCGCCGCACAGAAGCACACAGTACCCGAAGCAGCAAAAGCTATGAGAAGCGCTGAGAAGGTTCATCACGGACCTGCCTGCTGACATATTTCATTGACATAGGGAAAGAATAGTGGTATAATCAATACAGCGATCAAAGTTTACAGTTTTTGCCGTTTTCCGTGTCGGAACGGCAAAAACCTGAGTGAAAGGAAAAAGGTATCATGAAAATAGCAGTTACTTACGAGAACGGACAGATATTCCAGCATTTCGGAAAAACCGAACAGTTCAAGCTGTATGACGTATCAGACGGCAGGATAGTCAGCGAACAGGTGGTAGGCACCTACGGTGCAGGTCACGGCGCACTTGCGGGATTCCTGAAAAACGCAGGGGCGGATGTGCTTATCTGCGGAGGCATCGGCGGAGGTGCGCAGACAGCTATGCGTGAAGCAGGCATAACCCTTTACGGCGGAAACACGGGAAGCGCAGATGATGCGGTAAAAGCATTTCTGGCAGGAAGCCTTGTGCAGAATGGATCACCCACCTGCGACCATCACGGACACGGCGAGGGACATTCCTGCGGCACCCACAAATGCGGAGGTCACGAATGAGTAAAGCTGAAAAGGCAGTAGAATACAAGCACAGCGGATATAACTGCGCTCAGGCGGTGCTTGCGGCGTATGCGGACGAGCTTTCACTTGACGACGACACGCTGAAAGCTATGGGCGCGGCATTCGGTGTGGGCATGGGCACCTTTGAGGCGACCTGCGGTGCGCTTTGTGCGGCTCAGATGATACTCGGACTGAAGAAATACATGGGCAGACCGATCCTCTCGGACGCAAAGGAAGTCTGTCATGAGTTCAAAGACCTCTGCGGAAGCATAAAATGCTCGGAGCTGAAAGGCATAGGAACGGGAAAAATGCTCTGCTCCTGCGATGACTGCGTAAGAAACGCGGTAAAGGTGCTGGAGCAGCATATAAATAAGGAAAGCGACCCCAAATAAAACATCGCATTTGATAATACCGTATATAAAACAGCACACCGGTCTGCACAAAGCAGATCAGCGTGCTGTTTTTGCTGTTATTTAAGCTGACGGTTCATGCTGCCCGTCATGTATCCCCCAAGGTCAAGGGAGATATACCGAAAGCCCAGCTGCGTGAAATAACCGTTGACATCGCTGCGTATATCGGTGTCAAGTATGCGGGGCATATCCTCCTGCGGCAGCTCTATCCTTGCGGTGTCGCCGTGTACCCTTACACGAAACTGCGTGAAGCCGTGCTCAAACAGCCTTTGCTCGGCAAGCTCGGTCATTCTCAGCTTTTCCGACGTAATCTCATCGCCGTAGGGTATCCTTGTGGCAAGACAGGCAAAGGACGGCTTGTCCCAGCTGTCAAGGCCTGCCTCCTTTGAAAGGGTGCGAATGTCGCTTTTTGAAAGGCCTGCCATGCGCAGAGGACTTATTACGCCAAGCTCATCTATTGCTTTAAGCCCCGGTCGGTAATCTGACACATCATCGGTATTAGACCCTTCGGCGATACAGGCGATGCCGTTTTGCTCTGCGGTCTGCCTGATGATACCGAATATCGCCTTTTTGCAGTGGTAGCACCTGTCAGGCGGATTTTCCCTGAAACCGCTTACCGCAAGCTGGTCGATGTCACATATCACCTGCTTTATGCCGTATTCTTTGCAGAACTGCACCGACTCTTCAAGCTCACGGGCGGGAAATGAGGGAGCATTTACCGTAACGGCTGCCATTCTGTCGCCCAGCACCCTGTGTGCGGTATAGGCAAGGTATGAAGAATCCACACCTGCGGAAAAAGCCACCGCTATGCTCCCCGCCTGTGCAAGTATCTCCTCAAGGCGTTTTTCCTTTGCTTTTATGTCTGTCATTGCGGTCACTTCTTTCCCGAGAGCATCCTTCTCACCTGCTCTATGCTCATTCCCTGCTCTGCGGCTATGCGCTCAAGGTCGTCATGCTCGTATTTTTCACGGGTGATGCCGTACCCCGAGGACACCTTTTTTCTCACGGTGCCGAAGCAGCTTTCCTCGGTGACTATCCGTCTTTCCAGCACATGACGCTCAAAGGGCATATCTCTCACCCCGAGAGTGGTCGTGTGCTCAAACATAAGTTTTATGAGCTGTTCACGATCCTGCTCTGTGCATATCACTTTAATAAGTATGCCGCTGCGTGACTTTTTCATGCCGACGGGAACTGTAAAAACCTCATTTGCGCCCCCTGCGAAAAGTCTGTCACAGGCAAAGGCGATGTCCTCTGCGGTCATGTCGTCAACGTTGCAGGAAAGCTCATACATCTGCTGTGTCTTCTCCTCAGTCTCACCGAGTATCGCCCTCACGCAGTTTGCACGCTCGAAGTCCTTTCTGCCCATGCCGTAGCCTATGGCAGAGGGTCTCATAACGGGCATTTCACCGAAGCTGCCGACAAAATATTTAAGCAGCGCCGCACCCGTGGGCGTGCATAGCTCACCGTCTGTGCTGCCGCCGTAAACGGGTATGTCCCTTAAAATATATGCAGTCGCGGGAGCAGGCACAGGAAGTATGCCGTGAGCGCACCTGACACTTCCGCTTCCCACATGGACAGGCGAAGCTATGACCTTGTCGGGGGAAAGCTCCTCCATAAGCATACACACCGCCGCAACGTCTGCTACTGCGTCGATAGTGCCTACCTCATGGAAATGTATCTCACTGACAGGCCTGCCGTGTACATGGCTTTCCGCCTCGGCGATAAGTGTATACACCGCAAGGATATCCTTTTTCACCTTTTCCGATACTTCCAGATGTGAAACGATATGCTCTATCTCATGAAGCCCCGTATGGTGATGATGGTCATGGTGGTGATGCTCATGATGATGAGAATGTATATGCTCATCCTCCTCGGCGCCGTCGGCAAGCACGCGCATATGAGTGCCGGTGATGCCGCATTTCACAGACCTTTCGGCAATATATGTGACCTTCGGTATGCCGAGAGAATTTAGCCTTTTCACAAAGTCTGCGGGGTCTGACGTAAGCTCGAGCAGAGCCGCTGTCAGCATATCCCCTGCCGCACCCATGCCGCAGTCAAGGTATATCGTCTTCATTATTTCACCTCCATGTGGTTTATCATGCCCGCAAGGTACCCTGCGCCGAAGCCGTTGTCGATATTAACTGTGCAGACACCGCTTGCACAGCAGTTGAGCATTGACAGAAGCGCCGCAAGTCCGCCGAAGCTCGCACCGTAGCCGACACTTGTGGGAAGTGCGATAACGGGACAGTCGGCAAGGCCGCCCACAACACTTGCAAGAGCGCCCTCCATCCCTGCGGCGGCGATCACAACAGAAGCTGTCATTATCTCTTCCTTATGCCCCAGAAGTCTGTGTATTCCCGATACCCCCACATCGTAAAGCCTTTTCACGCTGTTTCCCAGAAGCTCGGCGGTCAGCGCCGCCTCCTCGGCAACAGGTATATCGCTCGTGCCGCCTGTAGCTATGACTATATCACCTATGCCGTCGGGCTTCGGGATATCCCCTGTGTAAGCTATCCGTGCGGTGATGTCATAGTGTATATCGGTGCTTCGGGCTATCACCTCCGCCGATTCCTGCGAAAGTCGGGTGACTATGACCCTATGCTGACCGTTTTTCAGCATCGAGTCTATTATGCCCGTTATCTGTCCGGGCGTTTTGCCCTCGCCGTAGATGACCTCGGGCACCCCTTGTCTTACCGCCCTGTGCAGGTCGGGCTTTGCATAGCCAAGCTCCTCAAAAGGCTCGGTCTTTAGCCTGAGAAGTGCATCATCAACGCTTATACTGCCGTTTTTCACGCCCTCAAGTATCTGTCTTGCCTGTGTATCCATTAAGATCTCCCTTTTCTTCAGCTGCATACAGTCAGTGCATTTATAAAAACGGCTCCGCAGTACCGAAGCCGTTTTGTGTCTGTATCAGTGCTGTGAGTAATATGTGCGGGTCAGTTTTCAAGCTCTGCCGCTGCCTGCTGAAGAAGCTCGATTATCGGCAGATGCTGAGGACATACGCCCTCGCACTGACCGCAGGCTATGCAGTCCGAGGCCTTTGCCGACGACGCTATATGTGTGTTGTAGAAATTCTTTGCTCTCCAGCCCTCGTTGTAAATGCGCACGGAATTAATCAGCGAGAAGATATCGGGTATCTTTATGCCCATAGGACAGCCGTCACAGCAGTATCTGCATGATGTACAGCCTATGGTGGGCTTGCCGTGCATTATCTCTTTTACCTCGTCGATGACCTGTCTTTCCGCATCGGTAAGCGGCTCGAAATTTGTGAAGGTTGAAAGATTGTCCTTCATCTGGCTTTCGTCCGACATACCCGAAAGAATAGTCATTACTCCCGGGAGCGATGCCACGAATCTCAGCGCCCATGACGCAGCGGAAGCTTCGGGTCTTGCTGCCCTGAATTTATCAAGAGCCTCGGGCGGGGGCGATGCAAGTGTGCCGCCCTTTACAGGCTCCATTATTATCATGGGAACGTTATGTTTTCTGAGTATCCCGTACAGCTTTCCCGATGAGATAACGGGGTTGTCCCAGTCGATATAGTTGAGCTGTATCTGCACAAATTCCACCTCGGGGTGATCGTTAAGCAGTTTTTCCAGCAGGGCGGGCGTGCCGTGGAAAGAGAATCCGAAGTGCTTTATCTTTCCCTCACGCTTTTTCTCAACGCCCCATTTAAAGCAGTCGAATTTTTCATAGGTATCGTAGTTGCCGCCCTCTTCTATCGAATGGAGCAGATAAAAATCAAAGTAGTCAACGCCTGCACGCTCGCACTGTTCGTTGAATATCCTGTCACGGTCTTCGGGGGACTTTATGCACCATGCGGGCAGCTTAGTTGCAAGGTAAAAGCTGTCTCTCGGATAGCGCTTTACTATAGCCTCCCTTGCTGCGACCTCGGAATCACCGCCGTGATATACATATGCGGTATCAAAGTAATTGAGCCCTGCGTCAATATACTCGTCCACCATCTTACAGACTGTATCAAGATCTATCTTCTCATCCTTTGTGGGAAGTCTCATAAGACCAAAGCCGAGCTTCGGCATTTTAGAAAGCTCTATTGACATAAACTGCGCCTCCTGTTATTTGACAATTTTTAATATTATAGCATAAAATCGCTCTAAAGTAAAGCCGTTAAACGCTATAAAAACAGCTGTGCGCTTTTGTGTAAAGTGTCACAATAGAGCACCGCCGTGTTTCATATATCTTCATCGTCCGGGGAGTCGGCATCGTTTATGATAAGTCCTCCGCCCCCTGCCCTTACAGCAAGCCGGAGTCTGTTCTTAAAGCCTGTCAAGATAGGGTATATGCGCAAATAATATCCGGCGGCAGAAACAATGGTTGATTTATAAGAAAAAGTGTGGTAAAATAAGAAAAACACCGCAATTGCCATGCAATAAACGAAAGGTGACCTTATGCTGAAACAGATAAGATATTTTCAGTCGGTGGTAAGGCTCGGGAGCTTTACCGCCGCCGCTGAGGAGCATTACATCTCACAGTCTGCCATATCACAGCAGATAAAAGCCCTTGAGGACGAGCTCGGCGTAAAGCTGCTCGACAGAAAAAAGCGCAGCTTTACCCTTACCGAGGCAGGCAGTTTTTTCTACAAGAAGAGTCTTGTCCTCGTGGCGGATTATGACAGCCTGGTGCGTGAACTTCAGAAAGTGTCGGGAAACAGCGGCGAAACACTCAGAGTGGGGCTTCTCAAAGGCTACAGCGGCAAGGAATTCAACTCGGCGGTATCGGAATTTACTGTGAGATACCCCGATGTAACAGTTGAGATAACCCACGGCAATCACGATGCCCTTTACGACCTTCTGCGCACAGGAGATATAGACATAGTCCTGAACGACCAGCGAAGAGCATTTTCGGACGAGTATGTGAACATAGTGCTCGATATCCGTGAGTATTACGCCGAGATATCGGCAAATTCTCCCCTTGCACAGCTTGACGAAGCCGAGATAAGCGACCTGAAAAATACACCGCTGATACTGCTTTCCTCACCCGAACAGCAGGAAACAGAGCGCAGATTTTATGTCAATGATTTAGGATTTACAAGCGATATATACTTCACAGAATACATAGACGACGCACTCATGCAGGTGATACAGGGCAATGGCTTCATGCCGATAGAGGGCAGCGGTGATGCCGTTCAGACCACCACCAAGCCGCTGAAACTCCTCAGAAACGGCAAACCCATAATAAGGCGCTACTGCGCATTCATGAAAGCCGGCAGAGCCGCAGACAGTTCCGAAGAAAACAAGCACGCCAATGAATTTATAAATATACTCAAGGAGCAGTACTGAAA
>CADBTD010000163.1 GCA_902797535.1 uncultured Ruminococcus sp.
CAACGTAGGCGCCGGCGAGGCAAAGGACAATGCCAAGGTTATCGACGCTATCATGAACGACCTTGCACAGATCACAGGTCAGAAGCCTGTAATATGCAGAGCAAAGAAGTCTGTTGCTAACTTCAAGCTTCGTGAAGGAATGCCTATCGGCGTTAAGGTAACACTCAGAAACGAGAAGATGTATGAGTTTGTTGATAAGCTCTTCAATGTAGCTTTCCCGCGTGTACGTGACTTCAGAGGAATCAGCTCTGATTCATTCGACGGCAGAGGCAACTACTCAACAGGTATAAAGGAACAGCTTATATTCCCTGAGATCGAATACGATAAGATCGACAAGGTAAGAGGTATGGATATCAACTTCATCACAACCGCAAATACCGATGAAGAGGGAAAAGAGCTCCTTTCACTGATGGGCGCTCCGTTCATCAAGTAATCAGGGAGGATTTAGAAAATGGCTAAAAAGGCAATGATCAATAAGCAGCAGAAAACTCCCAAGTATTCCACAAGAGCATATAACAGATGCAAGATTTGTGGCAGACCGCACGCATATCTCAGAAAGTTCGGTGTTTGCCGAATCTGCTTCAGAGAGCTTGCACACGACGGTCAGATCCCGGGTGTTAAAAAGGCAAGCTGGTAAAATACAATAAGGAGGTCATTTCGGCATGCAGATAACTGATACAATAGCAGATCTTTTAACAAGAATTCGCAATGCGAATACTGCAAAGCACGCCACTGTTGACGTTCCCGCTTCAAATGTCAAGAAGGCTGTAACACAGATCCTCGTTGATGAGGGCTATGTAAAGGGCTTTCAGCTCATCGAAGACGGAAAGCAGGGTGTTATCAGGATCGCTCTTAAATACGGCGACAACAAGTCACCGGTCATCACAGGGCTGAGAAGAGTATCTAAGCCCGGTCTGCGTATCTATTCAAGCTGCGCAGATATGCCCAAGGTAAGAAAAGGCCTTGGAATCGCAATCGTTTCAACTTCAAAGGGAATCGTAACAGACAAGAAGGCAAGAGAGCTCAATGTCGGCGGCGAAGTCCTTGCATATATCTGGTAAGGAGGAAACTGAAATGTCAAGAATCGGTAAAATGCCTATCAGTGTCCCCGCAGGTGTAGACGTAAAGGTTGAAAACAACTGCGTCACAGTAAAGGGACCTAAGGGTACTCTTACACAGCAGTTCCGCCCTGAGCTCGGTATTGAAGTTAAGGACGGCGTTATAAATGTAACAAGACCTGACGATCAGAGACAGAATCGCTCACTTCACGGTCTTACAAGAACACTCATACACAACATGGTAGAGGGTGTTACAAACGGATATTCAAAGACGCTCGAGATCGAGGGTGTCGGCTATCGTGCTATCAAGCAGGGCAAGAAGGTAACTCTTAACCTTGGTTATTCACATCCCGTAGTTATCGAGGAAACAGACATGATCAAGATCGACGTTCCTCAGCCGAACCAGATCATCATCAGCGGAATCGACAAACAGGCTGTAGGTCAGTTCGCAGCAAAGGTCCGCGAGAAGCGTCCGCCTGAGCCTTACAAGGGCAAGGGTATCCGCTATGTCGGCGAATATATCATCCGCAAGGAAGGTAAGGCCGGTAAGGGCAGCATGAAGTAAGACGTAAAGGAGAGAATTGCAAATGGTTAAAAAGCTTGACAGAGCAAAGGCAAGAGCAAAAAGACACTACAGAGTACGCAACAAAGTTAGCGGAACTGCTGAGTGCCCCCGCCTGAATGTATTCCGCTCCTCTAAGCATATATATGCTCAGATAATCGACGACATAAAGGGTGTTACCCTGTGCGCAGCTTCCTCAATGGACAAGGGATTTGAAGGAAACGGCGGCAACAAGGAAGGCGCTCGCAAGGTCGGCGAGGCTATCGCAAAGGCTGCAGCGGCTAAGGGAATCACCGAAGTCGTATTCGACAGAGGCGGCTATGTATATCACGGACGTGTTCAGGAGTTAGCAGAAGGAGCTCGCGAAGGCGGACTCAAGTTCTAAAGGAGGTTTTACTTTTGGCTTTAATAGACGCTAATGGTCTGGAGCTTACCGAAAAGGTAGTTTCGATCAACAGAGTATCCAAGACCGTTAAGGGCGGCCGTATCATGAAGTTCTCTGCTCTCGTAGTAGTAGGCGACGGAAACGGCATCATCGGCTTCGGTCTCGGCAAGTCGGGCGAAGTTCCCGACGCTATCCGCAAGGGTATCGAGGACGCTAAGAAGAACCTTGTAAAGGTTTCCCTCAGAGGCACAACGATCCCCCACGAGATCATCGGAAAGTTCGGCGCAGGCGAAGTTCTCCTTATGCCCGCTGCACCCGGTACCGGCGTTATCGCAGGCGGCCCTGTAAGAGCCGTGGTCGAGGTTGCAGGCATCAAGGATATCAGAACAAGATCGCTTCGCTCAAATAACCCCTCAAATGTTGTAAGAGCTACATTCAACGGACTCACCTCACTTAAGTCCGCTGAAGAGGTCGCAGCTAAGAGAGGCAAGACCGTAAAGGAAATTTTAAAGTAATAAGGAGGACAGGGCAATGGCAAATCTGAAGATCACGCTCGTAAAGAGCCTGAACTCTAAGTCCGAAAAGCAGATCGCAACTGCTCATTCGCTCGGTCTTCGTAAGATCGGCGCAGAAACGATCCAGCCCGACAATGCACAGACACAGGGCAAGATCAAGGTGATCTCTCACCTTATCAAGGTAACAGAAGCGTAAGGAGGTGCACAGATAATGAAACTGCACGAATTATCACCTGCTCCCGGTTCTGTTAAGGACGTTAAGAGAATCGGCAGAGGACACGGCTCAGGCCAGGGCAAGACCGCTGGTAAGGGTCATAAGGGACAGAAGGCTCGTTCGGGCGGCGGCGTAAGACCCGGTTTTGAGGGCGGTCAGACCACACTCGCAAGACGTATCCCGAAGAGAGGCTTCAATAATATATTCAGAACTGAGTATGCTACCGTAAATGTAGCAGATCTCAATAAGTTCGTAGACGGCACTGTTGTTGATACCGAACTGCTCAAGGCAAGCGGTCTCATCAAGAAGGAGCTGGACGGTGTTAAGATCCTCGGAAACGGAGAACTCACCAAGAACCTTACCGTTAAGGCTGCAAAGTTCACAGCAGCTGCTAAAGAGAAAATCGAAAAGGCAGGCGGGAAGGCTGAGGTGATGTAATAGTGTTACAGACGTTCAAAAATGCCTGGGCAACTCCCGAATTAAGAAGGAAGCTGCTTTACACATTACTCATCATAATAATTTATAGGATCGGCGGCGCGATACCTGTTCCTTATCTCGACAGAACAGTTCTCGCAAGCTGGTTCAACGAGCAGGCAAATACCGGAAACGTGTTCGCCTACCTGAATATCCTCTCGGGTGACAATTTCTCGAAGGGTACTCTTATGGCACTTTCGGTAGGACCCTACATCAATGCACAGATCATAATACAGCTGCTCACATATGCACTTCCTCCTCTTGAAAAACTTGCGAAGGAAGGCATGGAGGGCAGAAAGAAACTCGACAAGGTCACACGCTATACCGCTCTCGGCATCACGGTGTTCCAGGCTTGGACTTATTATATAGCCCTCAAGAACATCAAAACAGGAAGCGCCCTTATGTACGGCACTCCCGGCACCTTCTCAAAGGTTTTTGCTGAGATAGTTATCATCATGTGCTTCTCGGCAGGTTCGTTCCTGACCATCTGGCTCGGTAACCAGGTAAGCGAAAAGGGTATAGGCAACGGCATCTCGATGCTGCTGTTTGCGGGTATCATAGCCCGTATACCTACCGATATCATAAGAGATATCGGATACATGAGAACAGACGATACCAAGTTCAAGATACTTGTTCCGCTGCTCTATGTGATCTATGTATTCATGATCGCTCTCATCGTATTCATGAATGCTGCTGAAAGACGTATACCGATAGCTTATGCTAAGCGTGTAGTCGGCAGAAAGCAGTACGGCGGACAGAATACCTACCTTCCTATAAAGGTTTCCATGGCAGGCGTTCTCCCCATCATCTTTGCGATGGCATTCATGTCACTTCCCCAGACCCTGAAGCTCTTCCATGAGCCTAAGCCGGGCGGCGTGTATGAATGGATACTTGATAAGTTCAATTATACTCACCCGTTCTACGGCGTGCTGTACTTCATACTTATCATAGCATTCAACTATTTCTATATTTCAATGCAGTATAACCCGCTTGAGATCGCAAACAACCTGCGTCAGTCAAACGGTGCTATCCCCGGAATCAGACCCGGTAAGCCTACCGAAGATTACCTCAAGAGAGTTCTCTCAAAGATCACTCTCGTAGGTGCATTCTTCCTCGGACTTATCGCACTGTTCCCGATAATATTCGGCGCTGCAACAGGTCTGCCTGTTGCTATGGGCGGTACTTCGATACTCATCGTAGTAAGCGTTGCGCTTGAAACTGCAAGAACTATGGAATCCCAGATGATGATGCGTCATCATAAGGGCTTCCTTGAATAAAATATCAGTCTGAGTTAAAAAGGAGGACAAACCTATGAACCTTATTCTTTTAGGAGCTCCCGGAGCGGGAAAAGGCACACAGGCAGAGGTCATCTGCAATGAGCTTGGGATCCCTACGATCTCGACCGGTAATATGCTCAGAGCTGCTGTAAAGGCAGGCACCGAGTACGGACTCAAGGCAAAGGCTGCAATGGATTCGGGCGCACTCGTTTCCGATGATATCGTTATCGGTATCTTAAAGGATCGTATCAAGGAACCCGATGCACAGAACGGCTTTATCCTCGACGGCTTCCCCAGAACAGTACCTCAGGCTGAAGCACTCGACGCTATGGGCGTTAAGATCGACAAAGTCATTGAGATATTCGTTCCCGATGAGAAGATCACCCAGCGTATGAGCGGAAGAAGAGTATGCCTCGACTGCGGCGCTACTTTCCACACTGAGTACAAGAAGCCTAAGGTTGACGGTGTGTGCGATGTGTGCGGCAAGGAACTCGTTATCCGTAAGGATGATGAGCCCGCAACAGTTCTCGGCAGACTCAAGACCTATCACGAAACAACTGAGCCTCTCAAGGATTACTATGCTAAGCAGGGTAAGCTCACTACAGTAGAGGGTCAGGAAGATGTTGCGGATACCACAAAACTTACTCTCGCAGCAGTGAGAGGTTAATGACCAAATCATTTTGATTTTTAGAAAGAAGCTATCTAATGATTTCTATTAAATCACCAAGCGAGATCGAGAAGATGCGCAAGGCCGGAAAGATCACCGGCGGCGCCCTCGTCGCTGCGGGTAAAGCTATCAGACCGGGTATGACTACCAAGGAACTTGATAACGTTATCCGTAAATATATAACTTCGCACGGCGCAAAGCCGGGATTCTTAGGCTACGGCGGATTCCCCGGTGCAGCCTGCATTTCAGTAAACGACGTGGTCATCCACGGTATCCCCGGACCTTATGTCCTTAAAGAAGGCGATATCGTATCAGTAGATACGGGCGCTTATATAAACGGATACCACGGAGATTCCTGCTACACCTTTGCAGTTGGTGAGATATCTGACGAAGCAAAGGAACTTCTTAAAACCACCGAGGAAAGCCTTATGCTTGCAATAAGCATGGCTAAGCCTGGGGTAAGGCTCGGAGATATCGGAGCTGCAATACAGAAGTATAACGAGGACAGAGGCTACGGCGTTGTAAGAGAGTTCGTCGGACACGGCGTAGGAAAAGACCTTCATGAAGAACCTGAAGTACCGAATTTCGGTAAGGAAGGACACGGACTTCGCCTGAGAGAAGGCATGGTCATTGCGATCGAGCCTATGATAACAATGGGATCACCCGCTGTTAATATCTCAAAGAAGGACGGATGGACGGTCACTACAAAGGACGGCGGCCTCGCAGCTCATTTTGAGCATACGATCGCTATTACCGCAGACGGCTGTGAGATACTTACAGTCCGTGATGAGTAATATAAATTCCCCCAAAACTTCATTCAGTCCGTAAGGGCAGACGTTGCAGCCCCGACATTTCACCTGAATGAAGCAGATAAAGGGAAGCAAGTAAAGCGAAAGCTGATATCCGAGTTTAAGACCCAAAGCGAAGAAATCGGCAGACCGTGACCCACAAAAACGTGTCTGAAGATCTTGAAAGATTCACGAAAGGAATGTGGATTTATGTCAAAGGAAGATGTGATCGAGCTCGAAGGAACCGTTACTGAGGCACTGCCTAATGCGACCTTCAGAGTAGAGCTTGCAAACGGTCATAAGATCTTAGCAAATATTTCCGGTAAGCTTCGTATGAATTACATTCGTATCGTACCGGGAGATAAGGTAACGGTAGAAATGTCGCCTTACGATCTTACAAAGGGAAGAATCACCTGGAGAGCAAAGTAAGCTTTCCGTCATAAGTCACGCCGAAAGGCGAAAAATTTGAAGGAGGTTATTCAAATGAAAGTAAGACCTTCGGTTAAGCCCATGTGCGAAAAGTGCAAGGTTATCAAGAGAAAGGGCAAGATCATGGTTATCTGCCAGAACCCTAAGCACAAGCAGCGTCAGGGATAACAAACCAAATTTGGAGGTGCAAGAATAATGGCTCGTATTGCCGGTATAGACCTGCCCAAGGATAAGAGAGTTGAGATCGGACTTACTTATATTTACGGCATCGGTCAGAAGACTTCCGCAAAGATACTTGCGGAGACAGGCGTTAACCCCGACATCAGAGTAAAGGATCTGTCGGAGGACGACGTAGCAAAACTGCGTGAATATATCGACCACAATTTAACCGTTGAGGGTGACCTCAGAAGAGAAGTTGCTCTTAATATCAAGAGACTTGTAGAGATCGGCTGCTACAGAGGCGTTCGTCACAGAAGAGGTCTCCCCGTAAGAGGACAGAGAACTAAGACAAACGCAAGAACCCGCAAGGGCCCTGTAAAGACCATCGCTAACAAGAAGAAGTAAGGAGGGACTGAAAGAACATGGCTCAGGCTAAGAAAGTAGTTCGCCGTCGTCGCGAAAGAAAGAACATCGAACAGGGACAGGTTCATATCCAGTCCACTTTCAATAACACTATCGTAACTATCACCGATATGCAGGGCAACACCATTTCTTGGGCAAGCGCAGGCGGACTTAACTTCCGCGGCTCCAAGAAGAGCACTCCCTTCGCAGCACAGAGCGCAGCAGAAGTTGCAGCAAGAGCAGCAAAGGAACACGGCCTTAAAGTCGTTGAAGTATACGTAAAGGGACCCGGAGCAGGCAGAGAAGCAGCTATCAGAGCACTTCAGTCTGAGGAACTTGAGGTACGCATGATCAAGGACGTAACTCCTATCCCTCACAATGGATGCCGTCCTCCTAAGAGAAGACGTGTATAATAGCATAAGAACAATTTGAGTGCAGTTTACTCAAAGTCGGACAGCCGCAAAAGCCCTTTAGCGCAAAGGTCCGATACAACATCAAAAAACGGAGGTAAACACCTATGGCAGTAAACAGAAAACCTATCCTTAAGACTTGCAGAGAGCTTGGCATCAGCCCCATGGTAATGGGCGTTGGCAAGGAGACCAAGAGAGATCCCGGCGCAGGCAAGCGCAAGAAGGTGTCCGAATACGGCACCCAGCTCAAGGAAAAGCAGAAGCTGAGATTCATCTACGGTGTGCTTGAGAAGCAGTTCAGACATACCTATGAGTCAGCTCAGAAGATGGAAGGTCAGGCCGGTGAAAACCTTATCACCCTGCTTGAGGAAAGACTTGACAATGTTATCTTCAGAATGGGCCTTTCGCTCACCAGAAGAGAGTCAAGACAGCTCGTTACTCACGGCCATTTCCTCGTAAACGGCAAGAGAGTAGATATCCCCTCCTACACCGTAAAGGTAGGCGACGTTATCTCACTCAGCGATAAGAGCAAGAAGAGCGAGAAGTTTAAGCAGATCGCAGAAGGCACCGCAGACAGACTTATCCCCGCTTGGCTTGAGGTAAATAAGGATGCTCAGACCGCAAAGGTACTGCGTGCTCCTGTCAAGGAAGATCTTGATTACGAGGTTGAGGAACACCTCATCGTCGAGCTGTATTCGAGATAATGTATCCCGCAGCGTAAAAGCTGCACAGACATCAATCGTAAACGAGATCATTAAGGAAGGAAAGCACGGCGGCAGATACGATGTAAAACGCTGTGCATGACTTCCCAAGAAACAGGAGGGTTTTAAATGCTTGAAAAAATAGAAAAGCCTGAAATTGAAACAGAAGAGCTTAAGAGCAACGGCACTTACGGACGCTTCGTTCTTGAGCCGCTCGAGCGTGGCTACGGAATCACCCTTGGCAACAGCTTGAGAAGGGTACTGCTCTCCTCGTTACCGGGCGTCGCTGTTACATCAGTTAAGATCGACGGCGTACACCACGAGCTTACGACAATTCCGGGAGTTAAGGAAGATGTTACCGAAATCATCCTGAATCTCAAGGGACTTACGGCAAAATTATACGGTGAAGGTCCTAAGACCATATACATTGAGGCTGAAGGCGAATGCGAAGTTACCGCAGGCGATATCAAGGCAGATTCTGAGGTCGATATACTCGTCCCCGATATGCACATCGCTACACTGGGCGCAGGCGCAAAGCTGTATATGGAAATAGTGATCGACCGCGGCAGAGGCTATGTCTCCGCAGAAAAGAACAAGTCCCTGACACCTAACGCACCTATCGGTGTAATAGCTGTTGACAGCATATACACCCCTGTGCTCAAGGTCAATTATACGGTAGATAATACCCGTGTGGGTCAGATCACAGACTACGACAAGCTTACTTTAGAGGTATGGACCGACGGTACTATATCAGCTAAGGAAGCGGTTTCAATGGCGGCCAAACTCCTCAACGAGCATCTGAATCTCTTTATTGACCTCTCAGAAGAGGCAAGCGTTGTAGAGATTATGGTTGAAAAGGATGACAAGGGCAAGGAAAAGATCCTTGAGATGACCATTGAGGAACTTGACTTATCTGTGCGCTCGTTCAACTGCCTGAAGCGTGCAGGTATCAACACTGTGAACGACCTTATTGAAAAATCCGCTGAAGAAATGATGAAGGTCAGAAACCTTGGCAAGAAGTCATTTGACGAAGTCAAGGAAAAGCTCCACTCGCTGGGCTATGACCTCAGTTCTGAAGAAGACAATTAAACTTTACTCAGGAAGGAGTTGAAGATCGATGCCGGGCACAAGAAAGCTTGGAAGAACAAGTGACCACAGAAAGGCAATGCTCAGAGCTATGGTAACTTATCTTCTCGAAAACGGTAAGATTGAAACAACTGTAACAAGGGCCAAGGAAGTAAGCGCTATGACCGAGAAAATGATCACTCTCGGCAAGCAGGGCGACCTTCACTCAAAGCGTCAGGTATTCTCCTACGTTACTAAGGAAGCAGTAGCTAATAAGCTCTTTAATGAGATAGCTCCCAACTATGAGGGACGCAAGGGCGGTTACACCCAGATCGTAAAGATCGGACCCCGCCGCGGCGATGCTGCTGAAATGGCTATCATCAAGCTTGTTTGATAATATAGTTTCATAAACACTAAGACCCGGTACCGCATGGTATCGGGTCTTTTAATATGCCTTTGATCTCTGCGGATCTGCGACAGTCTGCCGCAGATCAGTACATCATATTTGCCTTCTCTTTCAGGCGTGTTCCTTCGCTGAGCAGTTCATGCAGCTTTTCACGGTCACCCTGAGAAATGCAGTCACGATATGCTGTAAGCTCTTTTATTATGTGATCGAGCTCGTTTGTCAGCGCACCTGAGTTCATCATGAAAAGTGTTGTCCACATATCCGCATTGAGCTTCGCCACTCTTGTAAGATCCTTGAAGCTTCCTGCCGAGAATCCCGACTTCTTGTCCAGAGTGGGGCTCTTTATGTATGCGCTGGATACAACGTGTGCCAGCTGTGATGTGAATGCTATTATTTCATCATGCTCTGCGGGCGAGGATACAACGCATTTTGCAAAGCCTATCTTGTATGCGAAAGCCGATACTTCCTTGACAGCGCTCATCTTTGAGTTGTCGGTGGGGGTCATGATAAAGCTCGCTTTTTCAAAAAGGTTGTCCAGCGAGTAGGCAAATCCGGAAAATTCACGGCCGGCCATAGGGTGACAGCCTATAAACCGTACACCTGCATCCTCAAGAGGCTTTTCAACAGCATCGACTATAGCCTGCTTTACACCGCAGCAGTCGATGACTATGCCGTTTTTTTTGAATCTGTTTTTGTTTTCGAGTATAAAGTCTATAGTTTCCTGCGGATGAAGCGCAACTATCACTATGTCACATATGTCCAGCCTGTCAAGCTCGATAGGATAGTCCACAGCCTCCTCCGAAAGTGCAGCGGCAACTGTTGTGTCCGACACGTCTATGCCGTATACTGTATCATCTGTGTTCTTCTTTATAGCCTTTGCGAGTGAGCCTCCGATAAGACCCAGTCCGACTATTGCGATCTTCATTATGCATTGTCCTTTCAATTTAGCGTTTTTATCTATTAAAGTATATCACCTTTTATCTGTATTGTCAACCCCTTGCATCACTATCTTTATGCTTACAAATTATGAGGTCTAACTTTGTTAAAGATGTCACCTTGAAAAATATGTGATTTTGTGGTATAATTTAACTGGAAAAGATCTAAGGAGAGAAATAAAGGCCGAAAAAAACAAAAAAATGGTCAAACAAAACGGAGGACAAAAAATGAAAAAACAAAATCTATTACGCAGGGCTTCTGCGGCGGTGCTGTCGGCAATCATCGCTGCAGGGTGTGCTTTTGCACCCTCAGGGGAAATGACTGTAAGTGCGGATGAGCTTTTTGATGAGCTTCCCGCATTTTCTGAGACTGAGTCGCTGGATGCTACGGTGTCTTATGTCTATTACGGAGGCAGAAAGATCGCCAGGGTCAAAAATACGGGCACATATGTTTTCATCAATCAGCGTGACCCTCATCTTAACGGTCAGGCACTTGTTTATCTGCTGAGAGATGATGTTCAGAAGAAGATCGTTCTGCCTGCTGTCAGGATAGAGACCGACAGAGGTCTAACAATAGGCAGCAACAAGACTATACTTGCAAACGGCGCTACGGTTTTCCAGACAAATCCACAGAAGCAGCTTATCAATAACGACTGTGACAAGCTAAATTACAAGTCTGTTGAAAATGTCAAGATACAGGGCGGCAGATGGGAAATAGCCGATAATGACAGAATGCTCAGGGATACATCGACAATAAGATTCAATCACGGCAGCAATATCAAGCTCGTGAATATGGATATCGCTACTAATTATCGCAGTCACGGCATTGAGATAATCGCCTGCAAGGATGTAACTATATCGGGCTGCACTGTCAAGGCTTCGGGAACTCCTGCATCAAACTGCCTTGAAGAGGCTGTGCAGATAGATATAGCCACTCCTGCTACTGCACCTACTGTTGCGGCTTTCGGAAGCAAGTTCGTACAGGGTCAGACCTGCGAAAATATAACAGTCAAAAACTGCACTATATCCGGCGGAAGAGGTATTTGCTGCAATAAGACCGCTACCGAAGGAAAGCGTTATCACAGCTTTTATCATAAGAATATAACAATAACAGGCTGCAATCTTACAGGTGTAACTTCCGAAGCGCTCTGTCTGCATAATACTTACGGTGTTACTGTAAAGAACAACACCATAATGTCTAAAGGCAGCAGGATAAATTCTACCTATTCGATCGGTATGAATATGGGTACTTTCGGATATGCAGATGCTTCATCACGCCCGAATCTTATTGAACGCAACAAGATATACGGCGGAATGTACGGAATGGTGATACGTTCTTATGAAGGGACCAGCAAATTCGGTTCAACTGTTGTAAGAAGCAACGAATTCTACTGCAAAAAGGGCTCAAAACGCGGAAAATATGTCCGTGACTGTATGCCTTACAAGGCAGGCGGAAATAGACTTTATAATTGGTAAAATAATTTAGGCGGGTCATTTGACCCGCCTTTTTTGTGTTACAGTTCAATGGTGACTGTTCTGCCGTTTGACTGATACTGTCTGCATTTTATGCCAACCATGTCAAGCATCAGCTTGCTTGCCATAGTTTCTTCTGAGTCGGCGTACTTGTCAGACATATACACTATTTCACGGATGCCGCTCTGGATTATGGCTTTTGCACATTCGTTGCAGGGGAAAAGCGTAACGTAAAGCCTTGACCCTTTCAGAGATGTTCCGCTGTTAAGTATAGCATTGAGCTCTGCATGGCACACAAACGGGTATTTTGTGTTCAGCTTTGCACCTTCACGCTCCCAGGGCATATCGTCGTCGTTGCATCCCGTAGGCATACCGTTGTATCCGACTGTGAGTATCTTGTTTTCATCCGATACTATACAAGCCCCCACCTGCGTGTTTGAGTCCTTGCTCCTCTGTGCCGAAAGCAGCGCTATTCCCATAAAGTATTCGTCCCATGTAATGTAATCCTGTCGTTTCATAGCTTTTCCCTCCCTGTCGGTCATGAAAGATCTTTTATCGCAGTTTGTCAGCCGATTGCCTTTTCAAGTGTTTCGATGTTCTCGCAGTTTACAGCGGTCACATCATCAAGTGTCTTCTTTACAAGACCTGTCAGCACCTTGCCGGGGCCGCACTCTATGAACCTGTCATAGCCCTGTGACTGCATCTGTGCGAGCTCGTCAGTGAACTTTACAGGTGATACTATGTGTCTTGCAAGAAGTGCTCTCATGTCAGAGAAATCCTTCAGCTCTTCTCCAAGCACGTTTGAGAAAAAGCTGACTTCAGGCTCAGCAAATGTGAAATCAGAAGTCTTTTCAAGGAATTCGTCGGCTGCTGCTCTCATTATCTCGCTGTGGAAAGCCGAAGCTACGTTCAGCTTAACGGCCTTTACACGCTTTGCTGTGCTTGTTTGCCGGATAAGCTCGGCAGCAGCAGCAGCTGCCGCTTCTTCACCTGCGATAACAGTCTGTACAGGCGAATTATAGTTTACGGGAACAACATATCCCTCGGTCTTTTCACAGGCTGCTTCGACCTCAGCGGGAGTCGGTCCTATGATGGCGTACATCACACCGCTGCTGCTTTCAGCCGCTTTCTGCATAGCCTCGGCTCTTATCTTTATAAGGCGGAATGCGTCTTCGTATGAAAGCATACCGCTTGCTGCCATAGCAGCATATTCGCCCAGTGAATGACCTGCAACGCCTTCAAATGTCACGCCCTTTTCTTTCAGCGCTTCAAATGCACACAGCGAGCAAGCCATGATAGCGGGCTGCGAATGAACTGTTTTGTTAAGTTCGGTCGGGTCTTCTGCGAAAACTATATCTTCAAGGCTGTATCCCAGAGCCTTATCTGCTGCTGCGAAAACTGCTTTTGCAGACTCGTAATTATCATAAAAATCCTTTGCCATTCCCGCATACTGCGAGCCCTGTCCCGAAAATAATAATGCTGTTTTTGACATTTTTCTTCTCCTTTTTCACAATCAAACGATTGCTAACACTATTAATTATGTGACTTTTGTGCATAGCAACTGCAAATACCTTTCATTTTTGGACAATAATATGAAAATGCCCTCTGTTAATAGTGGCGACATTTTATTCTTTATATTTAGAAATAAAATGGGTTTATAATTAAAAGGTATGGTCGGGCAATATACCCGCACAGACCGCCACAGCGTGTCACTATTGTATTATAGCATAATTTTTCACAAATGTAAAGTCACAGGGCGGCAAAATAAAGTATACGATCATTTACTGATAGATATCTGAAAACGGAAAGGAAAATGACCTGATGAAAAAGACTACAGGCGTAAGGATCAAGGGAGCGGGAAGATATGTCCCCGAACTGATCGCCACAAATGACGACTACGCAAAGATCGTTGACACCAATGATGAATGGATAACCCAGCGTACAGGCATCAAGAC
>CADBTD010000164.1 GCA_902797535.1 uncultured Ruminococcus sp.
TCCACTATAGGTGACTGATAGAACTTAAAAACACTTCACCCCGATACTTTTGATGGTATCGGGGTGATTTTTTATTTTATCTTTTCACGCAGCAGTCTGGCTGTTATCTCAAATCTGTCTACATCACTGTAGCAGCCAAGCACTGTGGTTATGTAAGTCTTTCCGTCTATCACAAAAGCTCCCACAAAACAGTTTCCCGCACTCAGCGTGGTGCCCGTTTTCATGCCTATCGAACGCTCGTCATAAAAACGGCTGTAGGGATGCAGAAAAAAGTTGGTGCTTTTCCAGTTGAATGTCTCGCCTGTTTCAAAGGTCACAGTTGCAGTGGATGAACTTGTTACAGCCCGTATCTCGGGTACGTTTATGGCATACTGCGCCAGCACCGTAAGGTCTGATGCGGTGGTGTAGTGGTTTGGGTCATCCCATCCCTCGGGATTAATAAAATGAGTGTTCGTCATTCCTATCCCGGCGGCAAATTCATTCATCTTCTCACAGAAAAGATCTATTGCTTCAGTGTCGGAAAGCTCTTTGTCGGGACACAGCGCCCTTGCAGTTGAAACTGCTACCGTGTATGCCGCATCACTTCCCGAAGGCATCAGCATACCCGTGATAAGGTCTGACAGCTTAGCCTGCTGTCCCTGCTGTATGCCGCAGACACTTGACCCGGGGTGGACAAGCTCCTGCTCTGTGCCTACCGTGAGTATCGTGTCGGGACTTAGGTTGTGCAGCGCCACCGAAGCCGTCAGCAGCTTGGTTATGCTGCCGGGGGCACAGCGCTCATCGGGATTGTCCGTGAAGATATAGTTCACATCTTCCACACAGTATACCGTTATCGAACGGTAGTGCGGATATGCGTCGGGATCCTGTTCGGGTGCCGCTGTTGTTTCGGCAGCAGTTGTTGTTGTCGCTGATGTCGTGACCTTTGCCTTTTTTGTGGTCTGCGAGGTCTTTTCCGTCTTTGATTCTGCTTCGGTCTGCGCAGTGACTGTCGTAGTTTCAGGCGGTGCTTCTGTCACAGGTGCGGCAGTTGTATATGATGTTTCGGTGTGTACGGGCATATCGCCGTTTTCGAGCACGTTACCGCAGGAATACAGCGGCAGCGTCATCACAGCGGCAAGCACCGTGATCTTTCTTTTTAAACCTGTCAAGGCTGTTCCTCCTGTTGTCCTTTGAAATGTATTCCCTGATAGCTGTCACGCCGTACAAACTCTTTGTCTATCTCATTGAGTACAGGCAGCTTGTGCAGAGTCCATTCGGGCGCTATGAATCGGCGGCGGTCGCCGTCCCCCGTAAGCCTTGCTATTATCGTTTCGGGCGGCATAAGTTCTATCTGACTGCATATAATAGAAACATACTCCTCCCGTGAAAGCAGCTTTATTCCGCCTTTTCGGTACATCTCCGCAAGGGGCGTGCCCTCTTCCACATAAAGCATATGTATCTTTATACAGTGCGGTCTCAGCGCAGCCACAGCTTCTGCGGTGGCAAGCATCATTTCCCCTGTTTCTCCGGGAAGTCCGTTTATTATATGTATTCCCGTGTTTATGCCCCTGCTTTTAAGACGCTCATACCCCGCCATGAATTCATCAAAGGTGTGCCCCCTGTTGCAGAGTGCCGCAGTGCTGTCGTGTATCGTCTGAAGCCCCAGTTCAACGGTGAGGTATGTCTTTTCCGCAAGGCCCGCAAGCATATCTGCGGCAGCGTCATCTATGCAGTCCGCACGGGTAGCTGCACAAAGCCCCACAACATTGTCGTATGAAAGCGCTCTGTCAAAGGCTTTCTCAAATTCGGGCAGACTGCCGTAAGTGTTGGTGCCTGCCTGAAAATATGCGATGAACGGTCCGTCCTTGCACTTGCTGCCCACAGCAGCCTTGCCCTGTTCAAACAGCTGCGACAGTCGTTCGTCGGATATCCCCGTGAACTTTCCCAGGGGAGTGCTTCCCGCAGGACAGAATATGCAGCCTCCGTGACCTCTTTCGCCGCACCTGTTGGGACACCCTGCCCCAATGTCCAGCGACACACGGTATATCTTCTTTCCAAAACGCTTTTTCAGATAGTATCCATAGGTGTGATAGCGCTTGCTGCCGTCAGAATATTCAAAAACGTTCATGGGTGTCAATTATCTTCATCTTCGTCAGACGGCTTCTCTGAGTCGTCGCTGCTGTCATCAGGCTCCGACGGGTCGACCGGTATCACGGGAGCAGGCTTGATCTCTGCCGCTGTCGTAGTGGTGGTAGTCGCTCCCGGCTCACGGGTGTTGGTGGTGGTGGGCGATGTCGGTGAGGTATAGCTTGCAGGGTCATATGTCGTGGTCATGGTTATACCCGACAGCTTCTTGTGCGAGCCGTCATCCTCGGTGGTGGCAGTCATAGCGTCTGCCTCGGCCGCAGAGGTCGCGCGGTGTTCGTCGTCCTCGCCGCCTATACTGCGCCTGCGTTCGCTTGTTATCGGTGTAAAGCCGTTGTTGTTCTCTATGCTGTACGGGTCGTCGTCATTGTCTTTAAGGTCTATAAGGTCGGGGGTATTGCCTATCCCGAAACAGGCTGATATTATCTGCTCCGCATTGTGAGTAAGGTCACGCAGAGGCAGCGAGCTGTTGAATTTCTTCTCTATGTCCGAAAAATATCTTCCCGATATAAGCCCGTCGAGAGATATGTTCCTGTGTCCCGAATAATCCTGCTGGTCGGTAAAAACGAGGAATACCGTGCCGAAAAATATTATCACCAGCGAGAGAACAAGAACGTTCATCACGTCAAAATGCGCCTTTTCTCCGACAGCCGAAGCCTCAGCCGCGTTTATGTCTTCCGCCTCATAAGGGTCGGGACAGTCGGGCTGTGCATTTGCCGACTCTAAAAAACGCCGTGCTTCATCGGGTACGGGCTTTTGCTTTCTTAAGCCGAACATTCCTTACTTACATCTCCTCTCAGTTCATTGTGCGTGAGGCAGCCAGTATAAAGCTGACTATCAGCAGTGCTGCCGAAAACAAAGTGCGAAGTCTTCTCACAGCGGCATACTTTTTTGGCTCGGCAGGTGTGACTGCATCGAGCTTTGCCGACAGTCCGACACCGAAAGGCGATATGCTGAACAGCGTGATGAGCAGCAGCACACCGTTCCCGAGCAGTATCTCTTTCATCGGTTTTGAAAGTATATAACTGTCGCCTGCCCCCACAAGCCTTCCGAGCCACGACAGCCACTCACTCATATCATCAAATGCAAAGGGCGAGAATATCACCATTGAGATGAGAAAAACAGCGGGTATCTTTATGACAGAAGGTATCTTTTCGAGTTTTTTTGTTCCGATAAGACATTCAAATGCCAGCAGCAGACCTGCCGCCGCACCTATGGCCAGAGCCTTTGCCGAAGGCAGGAAAAATGCCGCTCCCAGCATTGCAAGAGGCAAAGTAAGAAATGCCGCACGGGCTTTGTTCTTTCTTCCTCTCATGTCCGCTGCAAGCTCTGCCATCGACTTGTTGCAGCTTTTTACTATCGAACTCATCATGTGCTTTGCAGACAGGGGAGCATAGTTCACATCAGCAGAAAAACCGTTCATGCGGGCTATTCCCGTACCCATGTCCGAAAGCCCCGCAAAGGTCAGATATCCTGCACCGAAGAATGCCGCCATGCCTATCCATGCCCCCGACAGCGCAGGTTCTTTCGGGTCAAGACCCGTTTTTGCCAGCGCCGAAAGCACGGGTACACATATCACTGTCTTTGCAAGACCCTTCGCAAACCGCTCAAGCCCCGAACTTAACAGACCCGCATCCATAGGACGCTTTCTTAACTGAGGCTCATAATCCGCATAACGTGTCACAGGTCCCGCCAGCAGGAAAGGATATCCGCAGCAGTACGTCATCAGTACAAACGGATTTTTCTCCGCACGGCAGTTTCCCTTGTATACATCATATACATAGGTGAAATTCCTAAGTGCGAAGAATGCTGTGCCCACAGGTATCAGAGCCTTTTGTATCAAAGGCTGCGTGCCCGCACCTGCCGCAGCGCTCCTTGCAAGCACCGTAAGCAGCAAGGCGTTCCACACAAAGTCCGCAAGCAGAAAAAATGCCGCAGCAGGCTTTGCTTTTTTTGCTGATGTGCCCGATACTGCGAGCGCAAGCAGATAATCAGCGAAAAATGAAAGAAATACCAGAGCGGCAAGCACAGACCGTCCCCATGAAACAAAGAGTACGGAAACTATGCAAAGGATAAGATTCTTATATTCCGCCGAACGGTCCAGAAACAGTACCAGAACCGAAAGCGGAAGTATCACAGACGCAAAAATAAGAGTTGAGTAACTCAAGAAAGCAGCTCCTTTTTTAAGTGGTTTTATCTGTATCAGCGTCATTTTATATGACAAAAGTTAATATACATATTAAACAAATTCCCGAAGTTTCAAAAGCAATTCGGACATAGCCGCAGCATATGCCGAAGCTACATATATAATTCTATCACATTTCACAAAATTAAGCAAGCGAAATTATAGAGAAAATAAAACTTTTATTGAAAAAGTAAAAAAACTCTTTTCAAATTAAAAAAAGTATGTTATAATAGATACACGAAAAGAGTATGTATTGTAAAAAAATGAAACAAATTATCCTAAAAATAGGATAGTAACAGCCGGGCCGTGCGTCTGTGCGCATTTATTGGTTGTAAAACATCATCGTTCAGCGCTCGTCAGCAGACAATGGGGAAGCGGCCGGGAAGGAGTGAAGGGAATGGCAAATGTATTTGTAACGGGAGCAAGCGGCATGATAGGCGTAGCCTTATGCGAAAAACTGCTTGCAAAAGGTCACATGGTCTATGCGGTAGACGCAAAGCCTCATCCGCTTGACGGGACCAATAATAATTTCGGATTCGTTTTGTGCGAAGTATCTGATACCAGTACCGTCCAGGGCTTTCTGAAAAGCCAGCCGATAGATACTGTTGTACATCTTGCCTGCACAGTTGATAACGACCTCGACAATATGGTTACCGATGCCGAAATGAAAAAAAGCAAGATCGTTGATAAGTATATCTATGAGACTGCCGACAGAATAGGCGTAAAGAACATGATACTTACCAGTACAACAATGGTCTACGGTATCCAGAAGGGCAGAGACCCTATCAGAGAAGCTACCCCCGAAAAGGGAACAAGCAACTACGTTGACATGAAGCTGACAAGCGAAAAAATGATGCTCAAGGCTTTCAAGAAGTCTGATACCGTACCGGTCATCGCAAGACTTGCACCTATATATACCGCAGAGTTCACCGATAATCTGCGTGAAAGGGTATTTGACAAAAAGGCCAACGCAGGCTTCATCTTCAAAGACGGCGAGTACGGTTTCTCATTCTGCTGTATGTATAACTATATCGACTTCATAATGGGTATAGTCGCTGGACCCAAAGGCAGATATGAGGGCATCTACAATATTGCAGACAAGCGACAGATCACTGCTAAGGAGATCGTGGCATACGAAAGAGAGCATCACCGCATAGGTGCGGTGCTCCAGAGGTCTGCACCTGTTTCGGTAAGCTACAATAAGTCAAAGGGTAAGGTCGATTACAGATATTTCGATCCCGAGTCTACCTTTGCAAACTGGAACATTGATATCACTCATGCATCCAACATATCTACTTTCAGGTGGAACCTTACCAATACCAAATAATAAAACCGATAAGACGCTTCCGACCGAAAGGACGGAAGTGTTCTTTGTTTACATCCCCCTAAAAGCCTGTCTTTGGCAGACTTATGATATTAGAAAGAGGCTTTATGAAGAAAAAATTTGATGTGACAGGCATGACCTGCTCGGCTTGTCAGGCACACGTTGAAAAGGCTGTGAAAAATGTTGACGGCGTTACTCAGGTCAATGTGAACCTGCTGCAAAACTCTATGCAGGTGGAGTTCGATGAACAGATCACCAACGCCGCCGCAATAGTCGCCGCCGTTGATAAGGCAGGCTACGGCGCATCCGAAAAAGACCGGGATAATTCCGCACAGTCAGCCGAAAACTCCGCCGACGCACAGCAGACTGCTCTTAAAGCCATGAAAACACGCCTTGTCTGCTCGGTGACGATACTCATACCGTTGTTTTACCTGTGTATGGGTCATATGCTCGGACTGCCCCTGCCGCATATCTTCACAGGCCATGAGAATATGATGGTCTTCGCACTTACTCAGCTTCTGCTGACTGTGCCTATAATCTTCCTGAATTTCCATTATTTCCGCAACGGCTACCGAAACCTTTTCCACCGTGCCCCGAATATGGACAGCCTTATCGCACTGGGTGCGTCTGCGGCATTTGTGTATTCCGTTTACGGCACCTACCGCATGGCATGGTGCATGGGCAGAGGTGACCTTGAGACCGCACACCGCTATATGATGGACCTTTACTATGAGTCCTGCGGCATGATACTCACCCTTATAACAGTGGGCAAATTCCTCGAGGCTAAAAGCAAGGGCAGAACGTCCGAAGCTATCAGTAAGCTGATGAAACTTGCCCCTAAGACCGCAGTGGTCGAAAGGGACGGCACCGAAACAGAGATACCTGCGTCAGATGTCGCCGTGGGAGATATCTTTGTGCTGCGTGCAGGTTCATCGGTGCCCTGTGACGGCGAGGTCATCAGCGGTAACTGCACCGTTGACGAAAGCGCTCTTACGGGTGAAAGTATGCCCGCCGAAAAACAGTCGGGAAGCACTGTTATGAGCGCAAGCATCGTGTCGGGCGGTTATGTCAGATGCATATGCCGCCGCCCCGAAAAAGACAGCACCCTCTCAAAAATGATAGAACTCGTTGAGGAAGCCTCCGCTTCAAAAGCCCCTATCGCAAGACTTGCCGACAGGATAAGCGGAGTTTTCGTCCCTGTGGTCATAACTATAGCAGTCATAGCAGGCGCAGCCTGGCTTATCGCAGGAAAGCCACCTGCCTTTGCACTCAATATGGCGATATCCGTACTTGTTATCTCCTGCCCCTGCGCACTGGGACTTGCTACACCTACAGCAATAATGGTGGGCACAGGCAAGGGCGCAGAACTGGGCATTCTCGTCAAATCCGCCGAAAGCCTTGAGACTGCGCATAAGGTCAGCACAGTCATCCTCGATAAAACAGGCACCTGCACCGAAGGCAGACCTGCGGTGACAGGTGTCAGATCGCTCACCGACGCATCAGAGTTGATGCGGCTGGTGTATCCCCCCGAGAAAAATTCCTCTCACCCCCTCGCAAAGGCGGTGTGCAGCTGGTGTGAACAGCATGGCACAGTCCTTTCCGACTGCGATGATTACGAGGAGCTTGCAGGCGGCGGCATTCGTGCAAGGGTCGGCGGAAAACTTGTTTCTGTGGGCAACGCACGCCTTATGGAACAGTCGGGCGCCGATATCTCACCGCTGTCAGCCTATGCCGACTCTGTTTCCGCTGAGGGCGGGATACCGCTTTATGTGTCATCAGACGGCGAGCTTCTCGGAGTCATAGCTGTTTCAGACCCCGTCAAACCTACCTCTGCCGAGGCACTCAGACGCTTTGCCGAACTCGGCATACGCACCGTTATGCTGACGGGCGACAACGAACGCACCGCAAAGGCTATAGCTTCTCAGCTTGGCATAGATGAGGTCCGTGCAGGGCTTCTCCCCGAAGATAAGACAAGGATACTCCGTGAGATACAGCAGTCGGGAAGCTGCACCGCTATGATAGGCGACGGCGTTAATGACGCTCCCGCACTTGCGGCATCGGATGTTGGCATAGCTATAGGTGAGGGCAGAGATATCGCCATAGAATCCGCCGATATCGTCCTTATGAAAAGCGACCTGCGTGACGCTGCAGCAGCAGTTGAACTCAGCCGTGCAGTGATCCGCAATATAAAACAGAACCTGTTCTGGGCACTTGTGTATAACTCCGTGGGAATACCTCTTGCAGCAGGACTCCTGTACCCCATATGGGGCCTGAAACTTGACCCGATGTTCGGTGCGGCCGCTATGAGTCTCAGTTCATTCTGCGTCGTTACAAACGCCCTGCGGCTCAACCTTTTCAGACCTTTCCACCTCCGTGGCAAAGCATCCTCCGCTGACGGTGTCCGTGTCATGAAGATAGGCGGCATGATGTGCGAAAAATGCGTGGCGCACGTTTCAAAGGCGCTCAATTCCCTTGACGGCGTTTCAGCTGAGGTAAGCCTTGAAAAGAACTGCGCCTATATAAGATCAGACGGCACTGCCACCGATGAACAGCTTAAAAAGGCTGTCAGGGACGCAGGATATAAACCTAAGGGTATCAAATAATGTACAATATTGTACAATTAGATTTTGTTTCTTTGTGAAATTAAGAGAATTTGTTTATGTATGAAATATAACTTTCTCAAAATCGTTGACAGCTATATTTTTTTATGCTATAATTTTGGTATAGGTGCAGGGTACAACGGCGAAACGTATCCTTCACTTTGTAGAATTTATTTATATTTACACAGCTCTGGGAAAATACAAGAGGGGGTATTTTTTCTATGAAAAAACAGACAAGAGGTTTTACGCTTGTCGAGCTTGTGGTAGTTATTGCTATAATTGGCGTGCTTGCGGCTATTCTTATTCCGTCGCTGCTCAATTATATCAGAAAATCCAAGCTCAAGGCAGCAAACGTAAACGCAAAAACTGCGTATAACGCAGTAGCAGGACTTATCGCAGAGGAAGAAACAAAGGGTATACCGAGATCCACTGTAATAGCTAATTACGGCGGACAGCCTGTTCCCTGCAATCATCCGCCCACATCCACACTTAATGCCAGCCAGCAGGTATTGTTTGATATCCTTGCTCAGAATGGTATAAGCTCCGGTACAGTATGGGTAGATGAAGTGACCATAAACGGTCAGGACTCGTTCTATGTTCAGTGGACAGATGACAATCAGCCGTCCGCAGGACAGCAGGGTATGGTATTCGGTCAGTTCCCCGATGCTATCTCATGGAACTGCTACAAGCATAACGGTCCTCTTTGGATGACCTACAACACAGAAGACGGTCCTGCTCCGGCGGGCACTTAATGTGTGAATAAGCAAAAATCAAGACCTGCGGTTTCCTACGGTACGGATAAAGAAGTTTTAAGCCATAGTATTTCTGATGTAAGGTCAGAAGTACTATGGCTTTTCTATTGACAGTGCGGAAATGTCATGATATAATTGTTTCTAA
>CADBTD010000165.1 GCA_902797535.1 uncultured Ruminococcus sp.
GCGTTTTCAGAAAGTCAGCGGCATTTTTCGGTATGCTTATCGGGAAAACGGGGCTTGACATCACGCTGAGCATAAATGTTTCGGTAAGGCATCTGATGAAAAACGGTTTTCTTGACGAGATAAAAGCGATACTTGACAGCTGCGGAGTGCCCGCTTCACAGCTTGAGATAGAGATAACCGAATCGGTGATGATAGAGTCGGCGGAAAAGGCGCTTCAGTGCATAAGTTCAATACACGACATGGGCATGAAGATAGCCATAGACGATTTCGGCACGGGGTATTCCTCGCTGAGTTATTTAAACAGCTTCCCTGCCGACCTGCTGAAAATAGACAAGTCGTTCATCGACAAGATGAATTCGACCGACAAGTCAAAGCAGTACGTTGCCGCAATGATCTCGATAGGGCACATAATGAATTTCAAGGTCATCTCCGAAGGAGTGGAGCAGCCCGAACAGCTTGAAACTCTGAGGGAGATAGGCTGTGACTACATTCAGGGATTCATCTGGGGCAAGCCGCTCACCCCCGAGGACGCCGAAAAGGTGACACTCGAAGCCGCAAAGGCAAAGGCAGGCTGAACCGGAGCTATATCTGACATACACGCAAAAAACCGCCGACACTGCGCAGGAGCAGGTCGGCGGTGAGTATTTTATACGGGTATCGCAAAGGGCAGTATGACCTCGGCGGTGAATTGTTTTTCATCAAAGGTGAAATCAGCCCTGCCGCCGTTTTTTGCGGCACATTCCTTGACATTTATGACACCGAAGCCGTGATTGCGTTTGTTGGGCTTAGAAGTGACGAGCTTGCACGCCCTGAGCTGTATAGGCTCGTCTATGTCGTTTACGACAGTTATCATAAGGCTTGTGCCCGATGCGGCCACACGCACTCTGACGCTGCCCGCTTCGCACTTTGAAGCGGCGGCAAAGGCATTGTCGAGGATATTCGAGAAGATCGTGCAGATATCCATGCCCGAAATGCTCATCCCGGATGGCAGATGACCCTGCCATTCAAGAGCAACGCCGCTGTATTTTCCCATGATATCGCCCGCTATGGCGTTGACCAGATCGTTTCCCGTAGAAACAGCGGGACGCAGGTTCTCGGCTCTGTTTTCCATACTGTCAAGGTAAGCGCTGACCTCATCGTACTTTCCTTTCTCCACAAGAGTTTTCAGGCAGAGAATGTGATTATTGATGTCGTGGCGGAATTTTCTTGTTTCATTTTCTCTTACCAGCACACCTTCATAGTAAGCCTTCTGGGATTCCTTTATCTTTTCGTTGACATGACTGCTGTTCTCGTAGTATTTTTTTGAAGCATTGGTATATATGATAAGGGCTATAAGTACGATAAGTACTACTCCAAGCACCATATAGTTCGGAATGCCTTCACTGACGTGGAAAGGTCCTATCGTTTCAAGGCCCCCAAGGAAATACATTGTTGTAATAACAAGCGGAAGCATGACAAAATACAGGCTGCTGCTTTTTGTGAGATCTACCTTGTCATCACCTTTTCTTTTTCTGATATATACGATAATAACGGTGATGAGCGCATAAAATACCACTGAGATCAGCATAGTCGTGTCATGCATGATCAAGTTCACATTGACTTCATGGTATGATCTCCCCAGTATATTCGCCGCCATCTGGATGAAGAAATCATCAAACAGCATGATACACCAGTATACCGCAAAGCTGACTAACAGCTTTTTACTTCCCTCCAAAGCCAGTGAAATAGTTACAATATTTGTCAAATGATAAATCCACGGCAAAAAGACCGACAGCACTTCGTTATGCTTTGTCAGCCTGAATGCGACTATAAATGCCGCTGTAAATGCCAGCGCTGCCGCAGGGGCTTTCCGGCCCTTTTTGGGTTTGTAGCCGAACATTCCCGTTTCGATGACGAACAGCTTTATAAAATCAAGTATATAGCCGATAATTGCTTGCATTATGATCTTCTCCTATATCACACGGGCATTTTTTCTGACATGGTCAAGATAGGCTTCCCTGAAAGCAGAAAGGTTCCTGCGGCTGACGGTGAGGGGCTTCTGAACATCTGAAAGAGTGACCTCTGCGCCCTCTATCTTTACCACCTTCGCCAATGAAACGATGTAGGACTTGTGTATCCTGAAAAATCCCTTTCCCGACAGCTCCTGCTCCCATTGTTTGAGCTGTTTTTTGCTGTCGTAGACATTGCCCGAGTTATCGTAGATGTATGTGCCGTCGCCGTAGGCTTCCAGATAAAGCAGGTCAGACGGTCTGACCTCATATATCCTGCCACGCTGTTCGATCATCAGTCTGTCCTGTGATGTCAGTTCCTTTTCAGCCTCATCAAGGGCTTCGGCAAGTTCCCCGTCGTCAACGGGTTTTGACAGAAAGCGGAATGCCCTGACCTTAAAGGCATCACGGACAAACTCCTCATGGCTCGTGAGGAATATCATCAGGGACGAAGTGCCCTTCTGCCGCAGTTTTGCAGCGGTCTCCATGCCGTCAAGCTGCGGCATATCTATATCAAGAAAAATTATATCGAATGTTTCATCTGATCTAACAAGTTCACTGCCGTCGGAAAATTCGGTGATAATTATTTTCGGTGAACGGGCAGATATTTTTCTGCTCAGAAGTGTACGCATATGCGTTTCATCATCGCATATCGCTATTTTCATCAGCTGTCTCCTCCGTAGGAAATATTATGCCCTCTGCAGGGGCATTCAACAACTATATTATAATATCACATTTTTTTACCGATGTAAAGCAGAACAAAAAAATTTCAATTTGTGATAATCTTTGTTTAACCAAAGACCGTTCAGCCGTTTTGAAATGCCGTTCACCGCCGATCCGTTGATTGTTCCCGAAAAACATGGTATAACATTATCACAGCAAAAAAACGAAAGGACGATGTATATGAAGAGAGTTATGCTGACGATAAGAGACCTGGTGATACTGGTGATACTTGGTCTTATACCGCTTGAGATCGGCATGGCGGTCAACTATGCCCTGAAAGGAAATTTCGACTTTACATTCAGGTATCTGAGCATGATACTGATACTGGCAGGAGGTCTGATCGCGCTGAAAGCCTTCAGGAGCAAGGGAGACTTTGAGATACCCAAAGACCGCAGAGCACCGGGGGCGCTTTATCTGTGGTACACGCTGTTCGGGCTGATGAACGCTCTGCTGCCCATATCATTTATCATACACGGCGCTCCCGCAGATGAGGAAACTTCCTTTGACCTTGTAAAGCAGCTAAACGCCATGCTTGCGGCACCCTTAGCGGAGGAGATAATTTGCCGCTGTCTGCTGACGCATATTATAAAGCGGGGCGGCAATTCAAAGGCATTATGCATTTTCACGGCTATAGCCACATCAGCAGTATGGTGTCTGCCGCATTGTCACGGAGTGTCGCTGATGTCACTGCGCATAATAATTCTGGGACTGACAGCAAGCATAGTATATCAGGTGACGGGAAATCTGAAGCTGTGCATACTTGAGCACGCCGCAAACAACATCGGTGTTACAATAGCGATTCTTGCGGGCAGGCAGATAGGCAGCACAGCGGCAGTTGTGATATTCGCTGTGATCTCTGCGGCGGCGGTGACAGGTCTCATCAGAGAAATGGCAAAATATTTCGGGAAAGGCAGAACGGGCGCTGCACTAAGGGCAGCAGCTGCGATGCATTAAGGAGGATAAACATGAAAAATTTCAGAAGTTCGGTAGGATACAGCATACTAATGCTTACAGTGGGGATGTTCCCTCTGATATTTGCGGTCATTCTTACGATGTTCGCACCTCAGTCGGAAGCTGCTGTATGCCTGCCTGCGGCGCTTATGAAAATGCACAGCAGAGGCCGATGCGTATCCTTTCAGCCCATGTCTTCGATAGTGAGGGCATGATGATCGTGAAGACAGCATAAAAATATCCCGCAGCGGTCTTTACTGTGACTGCTGCGGGAATTATTTTTGATATGAGATCACTGCTGAGCATCTCTTGCCTTGCCGAGCTTTATCAGTTCGTCCTGCATCTGTTTTATATGCATAACGTTGACGGACACGAGATTAAAGGAAACAAGGTAAAGAGCGATATCGGTAAGCGCAACGATGACCGCCTGTTTTACGCTGCCGTTGATAAGGTAATATGTGGTAAGAGCAGTAAGTGCAAGAGATATAAGAACAGACACTCTTCTCATGCGCATAGTGCAGCACCTTGATTTGCATATGTCTGCTAACAGCGTGCGTTCTTTATCTGTCATCAATGACTCGTCGTATTTGCCTGCCATGTTCATCTCCCCTTTATGCTGTCCTGTATTTCTGCAAGGGCTTTCAAATACATTATAATACATTATATCACAGTTTCCATGAAATGTAAAGAGGGACAGAAAAAATTCCGTAACGGCAGAATATGCTGATTTTGCGGCATACACGGATCACAGTTAAGGGGAGATCAGTCCTCAAGAATAAAAAGCTGTTCTACGGGCATATTCAGGTATTTTGCCAGCCTTAATGCAAGCTCAAGGGTGGGGTTGTACTTTTCGTTTTCTATGGCGTTTATAGTCTGACGGGTAACGCCCAGCGCCTTTGCGAGTTCATCCTGTGTCAGCCTGTTTGCCTTTCGCAGGTCCTTTAGTCTGTTCTTCATGACCTGCCCCCCGAAACACTGCCGCCGAATGAAAACATGAGCACGAACAGCACCACTGCCGCAGCAGATATGAGCACGACTATGCCTTTTTTCCAGCGGTCATCGCCAAGGTCACGCCTGTAAACAAGCACCGACACTCCCCTGACAAGAAGTTCGGCAAGCAGGATATACAGAGGCACTACCGCCGAAGCGCCCTTTATAAGGCTGATGACTATCCATACAGCGAGCGCTGCCTCGGTAAAATAGTGTGCGGCGACGACGCTTTTGTGCTGTATATCTTTTTCCATTTCGTCGGGCTTGTTTTTTCTGAACATAAAACTACCTCCAAAGCATTTAGGTGTATCCGTCACAGCGGCGGATACTGCTGTATCAATTATATTCCAAATACGGCAAAATGTCAAGAGTGTTTTACATATCAGATCAAAAAAAATCAGGCAGCACCGTTAAGGACCAGACCCAGCAGGCCAAGGATATTATTGCTTGTGTGGAGAAGGACAGGTATAGTGGGGTTCTTTGATTTAAGCAGTATTATGCTGTAGATGACGCCTGAGGTGAATTTAGGCAGGTTTGCGAGAAGTTCCTGCGGAGTGAAGGCGTGCATATGCCACACCATGAACAGCACCGAAGAGATCAGCACGCAGAGCACTGCGGGGACTTTCGCTTTCAGCTTATCAACAAGAATGAAGCGGAAAAACGTTTCCTCGGTCACGGGACCCAGAATACCTAACGCAAGTATCATAAGAAATGCAGGAAGGTACTTTGCTGCGGCAGTAATGCTGTTGTCGTTCATGCCATCATAATCCGGATACAGAGTCATCTGCGGCAGCAATGACAGTGACACAAGGATCACATCTGCAATATATCCGCCAACAAACCACAGGATACTTCTTAGGGTGTGTTCCTTCCACTGTTTAAGGCCCTCGATGTATCTGCTGCGGAAAAGATAAATACCTGCGGCGCCGAGCAGGCAGTAGGCGATACACAGCGACACCACCGAGATGCTTACGTTATGCATCACCAGCGGTCTGAGTTTTACCATAGCGATATACACTGCACAGAATACAGTCAGCATCGCAGGCACGTTTGTTTGGGTCTTCGTTTTGTTCATCGTTGTCATTTCATCTTCCTCCTATAGTCAAAAATGTAAAAGGTTCTTTACATTTTCCATTATAGGCAGAGCGAGACGAAATGTCAAGAGTGTTTTACATTTTTCAGAGATCTGCACAATATGACGTATGCCGATACCGTTCCTTATCGGGCATAATGCTCAAAATTCGGATAGATAGCGGGAGCTGATGGGTATTATCTGCGGCAAAGATATGTTCTGCTCCCATGTACACAAAAAACTTACATATATAACGCATTTACGCTGTTTAAATCGCGGACGAAATATGTTAGCATAGACAGTATAATGCAAATGTATCATGGGGTGGTAACAAATGAACAGGATACTGGTGCTCGAGGATGATGTAATGATAGCGTCGGGACTTACCTATGCGCTGGAGTCGGAGGGATATGAGGCAGTACACGCAAAGACCGTAAAGGAGGCTGTGAGCCTTATAAAGGGAACGGACTTTGATCTCGGGATACTTGATATGCAGCTTCCCGACGGCAGAGGCACTGAGGCAGGAGCAATGCTGAAAAAGAACGGCACTTCGGTCATCTATCTCACGGTGGAGGACGATGAATCGGGCATAGTGCGTGCCTTTGAAGAGGGTGCGGACGACTATGTGGTGAAGCCGTTCAAGATACGGGAGCTTCTGGCAAGGATAAAGCGCACGCTGGGGCGAAACAGGGACAGCCGTGAAGACATAGTAAAGCTGGGCAGTGCAAGGATAGACACTGCCGCGGGAAAGGTCTATGCAGATGACAGACTTGTGGAGCTTACGGCGCTGGAATACAGGCTGCTGCTCATATTTGCGGCTAACAGGGGCAGGCTTCTTACGAGAAATCAGATACTTGAAAAGATATGGGATTCGGCGGGGACTTTTGTTGAGGACAACACGCTGACCGTATATGTCAAGCGGCTGAGAGAAAAGCTGGGTGACAGCATAAACATAGAGACCGTAAGGGGGATAGGCTATCGTGTGGGTCAGTAAAAAGGAGATAGAAACGCTTTCCGAGATAGTCAGGGGATACACCTCGGGAGAGGAAACGGACATCCGTGACAACAAGGAGGGCGCATTCTCGATACTCAAAAACGACATATACAGCCTTGTGGAGCAGCAGAAGCAGCAGCTGAAAAACACTCAGAAGCAAAGGGATATACTCGCGGAGTATATGTCTGACATATCACATCAGCTGAAAACGCCCATAACATCAATGACGCTGATGGCGGACCTGCTTGAAGATGCCGACCCCGAAAAGCAGGCGGAGTTTATCTACGACATAAAGCTGATGCTGGGAAAAATGGACTGGCTGGTAAAGACACTTCTAAGCATGGCGAAGATAAATGCAGGTGCTGTGGAGTTTTCACGGAAAAGCATTCGGGTATCGGAGCTTCTGGAAGAGGTGACACCGTCGGTGAGCATACTTCTTGACATCAACGGGCAAAAGCTGACTTCCCTTTCCGACACCGGGATAGTATGTGACAGGCGGTGGACTGCGGAGGCGCTGACGAACATCATAAAAAACGCCTCGGAGCATTCGCCCGAGGGTTCGGAGATAATCGTGGACTGCGGAGAAAACGCAATTTACAGCTATATTTCGGTGAGAGATTTCGGCGAGGGCGTTGACAAGGCAAGCTATGCAGCGATGTTTCAGCGGTTCGGGTACTCA
>CADBTD010000166.1 GCA_902797535.1 uncultured Ruminococcus sp.
ACGCCGTGGCAGGCGGCGGAGGAATTTCCCGCACTGTTCGATGAGCTGTGCGGTGACAGCAGGGAAGTCGTTCTTATCGCTAACAGCATGGGGGCATACTTTGCTATGGTTTCACTGGCGGACAGACAGATAGAAAAGGCGTATTTCATATCACCTGTGGTGGATATGGAACGGCTGATACTCGATATGATGAAGTCGGCAGGGGTCTCGGAGGATAAACTGAGGGAGTGCGGCGAGGTCGTCACGGACTTCGGGGAAACACTGTCATGGGAGTATCTCAGCTATGTGAGAGAACACCCCGTAAACTGGAACACCCCGACCGAGATACTCTACGGCGAAAATGATATGCTCACAAGCTTTGAAACGGTCAGCGCCTTTGCGGAGAGGACAGGAGCGGGACTTACTGTTATGCCCGGCGGCGAACATTGGTTTCACACAGATGAGCAGATGAGATTTCTCAAAGACCGGATAGCTGAGAAAGAAAGGAGCAGGGAATGAACAGTAATTCAGAACGATATGCAGAGATAAAACAAAATTTATGCCGCTTCGCAGAGGAAACGGATGCAGTCCGCGCTGTGATAGCGATAGGCTCGACGACACGCTCCGATATCCCTGCCGACGAGTTTTCGGACCTGGACCTTTTTATAGTGACAGAAAGCCCCGAAGGCTGGCTTTCGGGGGAATATCCACGGCTTTTCGGGAATGTCAGCATTTCATTTGTCGAGCCGACTCTCGGCGGCGGTATGGAAAGGCGCTGTATATATGATGAGGATAAGGACACAGACATGATAATCCTCACACCCTTGCAGTTTGAAAAGGCACTGAAAGAGGGCGCAGCACAATGGGTGATGAACAGAGGTTACAGGATATTGTGCGACAAGGACGGCTATGAAAGAGAGATCCCGAAGTATGTAAACCTGACGGCAGATCACGCAGATATGACCGAAAAGGAGTTTACAAACGTTGTCAGCGACTTTTTCTTTCACAATATATGGGCCTGCAAAAAACTGAAAAGAGGCGAATTATGGTCGGCAAAGATATGCATTGACGCATATCTGAAAAAATTGCTCCTGAAGATCATCGAGGAGTATCAGCTTTGCATGGGTACAGAAGATGTATGGCATGACGGCAGATTTCTTGAGCGCTGGGCGGACAATACGGTGCTCGAAGGTTTAAAGGACTGCTTTGCACACTATGATGCTGATGACTGCAGACGAGCGCTTCAGCAGACGCACAGGCTGTTTTCACAGCTGTCGAAGGCTGCAGCTGAGAAAAAAGGCTTTGAATATCCCGAAATTGCGGAAAAGTGCGCAGAAGCGTATATTATGGGGTGAACTGACATGAAAATATATCTGTACGGAATGATCTGCGGCTCAAACAGCTTTAAACTGAATGATTTTCCGAGACCCGATGAATACAGCGAAATACAGCACAGCGCACGGTTTATAGGAGGAGAAACAGGCACCTGCGCGACAGTGCTTTCGTCACTTGGGGCAGAAGTAAGGATAGACGGAACACACATCGGAAGAAGTACGGCAGAACTCACCCGTAAGTTTTACGGCTGCAAAAACGTTGACTTGTGTTCACTGACATTTGATAATGATTTTGAGGGGCTGGAGGACTATATTCTTATTTCGGGTGATATACGCACGCCTATCGGAAGATTCGGGCATTTTTTCGGGGAATATTACAACGGCGGAGCAAAGCACTGGAACGAACCTAAAGAAAGGGATGTTCTGTGGTGTGATCATGCAGCGATAGATGACTGCTTCGGTGACGACTCAAAGCGCTGTGCAGAGATGTGTGTGCGGCATGGAAGACCTTATGTAACTATCGACTGCAGGTACGACAGTTATATACACAGGCACGCTGCGGTAACGGTCATCTCGGGGGAAGCGCTTAAAATGCACTACGGTGATGTGTCACGAACCGAAATGTTTCCTCTTTACGCTGAAAACTCGGAAGGACTGACTATAATAACCAATGGCGGCGGTGAATTCTTCTATGGAAGAAAAGGGGAGAGCCAAAAGAAATTCACACCGTTTAAGGTCGATGCTGTAAGCACTCTCGGTGCGGGGGACACCTTCAAGGCAGGCTGTACCTATGCCCTTGCAAAGGGTATGAGCGATGAGGAAACTGTGAGGTTTGCAAGTGCCTGTGCTGCGGTAGCGGTATCACGCTATCCCAGCCAGCTCGATCCGCCCAAATTATATGAAGCAGAGGCTCTTATGCGGGAATAACACGCTATACTGTAGTTTTCTTCGCTGTAAAATAATCAGCTTTACAGATAGGCACAGCAGTAAAAAGACAGATCCGTATAGCCGAGGACTGCAAATCAGCGTGTAAAGCCATATATTTGACACACGTCATTTAAACAGCGTCATTACGTTACATTTATCGCGATTGGTGAGCAACGGTTTGTAAAGGCACTGACTTTATACATTATAAAACCCGACAAGTAAATATATTTTACAGCACAGAATGTAACGCGAAACCGCTGTTTTCGAGAGTGCTTAGAGTTTTATATTTCATTTGTTAAAGAAACTAAAAATATGAATTTTCTTTGACATTTTCTGTGAAATATGTTATAATGATTATATAGGTTGTTTTATTCTCAAAAAACTGTCAGAGCTATCTGAAAATGAAAATTTACCGCAATTTTTGGCAAATCCTGCTTTACATTTGTTATAATTATATTAAGAAAACTGATCTGAAAGGCGGTGATGATATGATAAACGGACGCAGGACTGTAGGACTGTTTCTCGGCGGAGTTACAGGCAATCTGCAGAGAAGATTCTGCAAGGCGCTTTACAATTCGTCCAAGGAATACGGCTATGACATATTCTTTTTCAATTTTGTGGGACTGATAGGTGCTGATTACACCGAATATGCCACAAGCGAAGACAAAATGCTCGATATCATACCATTTGACGGCCTTGACGGGATAGTTTTCGACAACAGCGCCATGCTTCTTCCGGATATCCGTGACAAGATACGCCGCAGGCTGCTTGAGTGCAAATGCCCGGTAATTGCTATCGGAGAACCCAGTGAAGAGTTCGTGCAGATACACTTTGACAATGTGGGCGGTATCGCCGAGATGGTCAGACATTTTGCAGTTCATCACAAATTTGACCGCATCGGCTTTATGTCGGGGCCCGAAAATGACCCAAATGCTCAGGCAAGACTTGCGGCTTTCAGAGATGCCATGACCGAGCTCGGGCTGCCTGAGGACGGAACAGGAGTATTTTACGGCGATTTCTGGTACAATAAGGGCAAGGAAGCCGCAGAGTTTTTCTTTGAAAAGTGTGAACAGAGACCTCAGGCAATAGTCTGCGCAAACGACTATATGGCCATTGCCGTATGCGACGCACTTGCTGAAAAAGGCATAAACTGTCCCGAAGATGTGTGCATTTCGGGCTTTGATGATGTTGAGGTGGCCCGCACGCACATACCGCCCATAACCTCTGTCTCAAGGGACGAAAAGCGTGTGGCAAAAGCGGCATTCGAGATATTTGAGGATTTCTATAAAGGCAGACAGATCACCGATGAAAACGGTAAAAAGCTGCATCTGATCGTGCCTACGGACAACCGTTATACCGTGTCCTGCGGCTGTGAACAGCCTGAGCTTGAAAAGAATGAACAGGACAAGAATGCGGCATCTCACAAGGTGCTGAGTATGCTGTACAACATACTTGACACAGAAGCCGCAATGCTTGAAATGAACCGTGTATCGGAGATCGAGCTGATGACGGACACATTTGCAAAATACAGCACGAATTTCGGCTCATATTCAAGGTTTTTTGTTCTTGCATACACCGATGAAAAGGGCAGGCGCTCCTATGAAACGGAGTTTGACCGTCCCACAAAGACGGTATATCCTGCGGTATGGATAGACCACACGGGAAAATCTGTCCGTCCCGATGGCTGTATTTCCACAGAACAGTTCGTACCAACAGACAGATCCGATGAACCGTACTGCTATTATATCTCGCATCTGCATTTCGGAGATCATGTTTTCGGGTATTCAGCCATAATGATGAACAGTGACGAACCATTCAATGAATTCTACAATCTATGGACTGTCAACATTGCCATATCCCTTGAAGCACTGCTGCAAAGAAATATTGTACGTTCTCTGGTGGCCGAT